>JAUNBU010000131.1 GCA_030526925.1 Bacillota bacterium
TTCTCCGCCAGGGTCTTGGGATTGCAGGAGATGTAGACCATCTGATCCACGCCGTAGCTGATGATCTTATCAAGGGCATCGGTGGACATGCCCACACGCGGCGGGTCCACCACGATCACGTCCGGTTTTTCCGAGACCGTCTCCAGTACCTTGAACACATCTCCGGCGATGAAACGACAGTTTGTCAGACCATTTAAAGCAGCGTTTTCCTTTGCTGCCTCTACAGATTCCTCCACCAGCTCAACGCCAATGACGTGCCCCGCCTTCTGTGCCAGCACCTGGGTGATGGTTCCCGTGCCGCAGTACAGATCGAAGACCGTCTTGTTTTCGAAATCGTCGATCAGCCCTAAAGCATAGGAATAGAGGTTTTCCACGGCCGCCACATTGGTCTGAAAAAAAGAAAACGCACTGACCTTGAACTGAAGCCCCAGCACCCTTTCCATATAGTAGTCCCTGCCGTATAGAATACGCAGCTCATCGCAGTAGACCGCATCCGCCAACCGGTCGTTGATGGTCCTCAGGATGCCTACGATCTTATTTTCCAAGGGAAGCTCCTGCAGCATCTCGGTAAATCCTGCCTCATCGAAGCCTTCTTCCGAGCTGGTCACCACATTGACCAGCAGCTCGCCTGTCCGCACGCCGCGGCGAATGATGAGATGGCGCATCAGCCCCTTGTGGCTCTTCTTGTGGTAATGGGAATAGCCATTCTCCGATGCGAAGTCTAAAACCGCCCGCAGGATCACGTTAAAATCCTGATGGACCAGCCGGCACTGATCCACCGTGACGATGGACATGAAGTGCCGCTTCTTGTGCATCCCCAGGGTCATGGGCCCGTCCTTTTCCATATCTCCGAATGTATACTCCATCTTGTTCCTGTAGCCGTACCGGTCCGGCGCCGGCTCGATGGGCAAAAGCTGTCCGTAGCGGATGTCCTTTTTGTCCAGCAGGCCCTTCACCTCGCCGAATTTATTCTTCAGCTGTTCTTCGTATGGCACGCCCTGGTAGACGCAGCCGCCACACAGCTGGCTGTCTCTGCAAATTTCCATATTCTTAAACCCTTTCGCACTTGGTATTCTCCGTGCCTAAAACCTTCCGTATTTGTTGTAAAATTCTTTTTTGTACTCAAGGAATCTATCTTCTTCGAGAGCAGCCCTTATATTCTTCATGGTGTTGACCAGAAAATACAGGTTGTGGTTGGTCATCAGCATGGACGACAATATCTCGTCCGCCTTGAACAGATGGCGCAGATACGCCCTGGAGTAGTTCCGGCAAGTGTAGCAGTCGCACTCCGGATCCAGTGGGGAAAAGTCACGTTCGTGGGCGGCGTTCTTGATGTTGACCCTGCCCCGGGAGGTCATGGCCATGCCGTGGCGAGCAATTCTGGTAGGCAGCACGCAGTCGAACATATCGATGCCCCTCTCCACACCCTCGAAGAGACAGTCGGGACTGCCGACGCCCATCAGATAGCGAGGCTTGCCTTCCGGCAAAAGGTCCACGCAGTCGTCCATCACCTCATACATCAGCTCCTTAGGCTCGCCAACACTGAGACCGCCGACAGCATATCCCGGCAGATCCAGCTCTACGATTTCTTCGGCGCTCTGCCTTCTCAAATCAGCGTACATGCCGCCCTGCATGATGCCGAAGAGGGACTGGTTTTCCGTGTTCTTGTGGTATTCCTTACACCGCTTCAGCCACCTTGTAGTCCGCTCCAGTGAATCCTTCACGTACTGCCTGTCGGCAGGATAGGGAGCGCACTCGTCGAATGCCATGATGATGTCCGAGCCAAGAGCGTTCTGCACTTCCATAGATTTTTCCGGCGAAAGCATGTGTTTGGAGCCGTCGATGTGGGAGCGAAACTCCACCCCTTCTTCGGTGATCTTTCGCATATCACCCAAACTGAACACCTGGAACCCGCCGCTGTCCGTCAGGATCGGCTTGTCCCAGTTCATGAACCTGTGAAGCCCTCCTGCCGCCTTTACCACTTCGTGGCCCGGCCGCAAATACAGGTGATAGGTATTGGAAAGGATGATCTCTGCGCCCAGCTCCTTCACTTCCTCCGGGCGCATGGCTTTCACCGTGGCTGCCGTTCCCACCGGCATGAAAACCGGCGTCTCGATGGTCCCGTGGGGTGTAGTCACCCTGCCTCGTCTCGCCTTCGTCTTATGGTCTTTTTTTATCAGTTCATAGGTCACTGCCGCCATGTTTTCTTATCGTCCTCTCTCAATCGTTTTTCTTAAAGGCCTTCTTCAGCGCTTCCGTCAGCACCTGCATATCGATAGGCTTAGCCACATGGTCGTCCATGCCTGCATCCTTTGAAGCCTGGATATCCTCTGCGAAGGCGTTCGCTGTCATAGCGATGATAGGGATGCTCTGACCATCCGGATGTTCGCTCTTGCGGATGGCTTTCGTCGCCTCGTATCCGTTCATTACCGGCATCTGAATGTCCATGAGAATAGCATCATAGGTTCCCGGCTCGCTGCACTCAAACTCCTCAACTGCCTCAAGCCCGTTTTGCTTGACTACCCGCCTGCCACCGTAAAACTTCAGCAGCTCACAGATCAATTCAGCATTGATGGCATTGTCCTCCACTATCAAAAACGTCTTTTCTTTAAATATCCCGTGCTCCTTGATTTCCGGAGGCTTCGGTATGGCATCGCCGGCAGATGACTCCTCATCCTCAGCAGCAAGCTCAAACTCCAGATCTACCGTAAAGGTGGTTCCTTCTCCCGGTCTACTGTCTACGGAGATACTGCCACCCATAAGGTCCACCAGACCCTTTATTATACTGAGCCCAAGACCGGAACCTTCGATATATTCGGTCCCCCGGCTCCTGGCAAAGGGCTCGAACATGTGGGCTATGAAATCCTCCGACATTCCTCTGCCTGTATCCTTGACGATGAACCGGAACCCAACCTTATTCATGCTCCCCGTACCTGCATCCTCTGACGGTTCTCTTTCCTCCACCGTAAAGGTTATGTTTCCGCCCGGGTCCGTGAATTTGATAGCATTGCTTAAAATATTTATCAATATCTGGTTGATCCGCAGAGCATCTCCGTAAAAATGCTCGCATTTGATTTCTTTCATCTGTATATCCAGGCTGAGATTCGCCGCCCTGATCTGCGGCGCCAAAATATCAGATGTTTCCTCTATCAGCTTTGCCAGAGACAGTCTCGTAGGATGCAGCGTGATCTTGGAACGCTCGATCTTGCTCATATCCAGAATATCGTTTACCAGACTGAGCAGATGCTTGGAAGAAAGAGATATTTTCCCAAGGCAATCCGCCACTCTCGTTTCATCTCCCAGGTGGGCGTAGGCCAGCGAGGTCATGCCTATTATGGCATTCATCGGAGTCCTGATGTCATGACTCATGGAAGAGAGAAATTCGCTTTTCGCCTTGCTCGCCTGTTCGGCGGCGATCAAAGCCTGTTCCAACTTCTCTTTGGTCTCTATCTCCTTAGCGACTACGTCTGTCACGTCGGCTCTCACCAGGCATACGGTGGAGTGGTTCTCATCGCCCCACAATACGTTTACCTGTTTATATCGTTTCTCGCCCTTCGTTGATTTATGAAGGAAAAGAAAATCGTATCCCTCAGGCGTTTCTTCCAGACGCTTCATCATGGTCGCAAGCTTGAACTGGTCTTCAGCGTCCTTCTCTCCATCCTCCGTCAGATATACTCTGGCAAATTTCGGCACTGCTTCATCATAGTTGGTTATCACATGTGGAGACAAATTCTCCAGTACCATCTGGCGCGTATACATGGTAAAACGATTGTCTCGCACATCTATGGTTCCCATCAGATCGAATGTGTATGCCATCATGTTGAGCATACTCTGCTGCTCCCTGACAGACTCAGTGATATCTATCCTGACGAGGCAAACCCGTCCGATTCGCAAATCAACAGGCGAAACCGTCATATTCTTGGTACGGATATGACCTTCTTCATCGATGATGGAAAACGCAAAGGAATATGAATCCTCTTCTTTAAGTCTTTCAAGGATCGTCTCAGCCTTCAGGGCTTCCCTATACCGTTCTCTGTCCTTTGGCACCACATGGGCCTCCTCCATATGACTGATCCACTGGGAGTGAGACCCCGGAGAAGGCGGAAGGTAAGATACATCCTCGCTGTGGGACAGTACATGATAGCTGTCGCCGGAAATATCCAGATCTATGATTATATCGTAGTTAGTCACGGTCAGCCTGTGGAGTATAAGATCTGAAATCACATCTTCTGTGATATCTACCACGGTCAATATCCCCATCACATCTCCGTTATCAGGAGACTCTATGAGGATAACTTTGATCCGCACATACCTGCCCTTTTCCTGGTTAGGCAGCTTGACAAAACACTCCTGAATGCGTTCGAATTCCTTCTCTGCAAAGGATTTGGTCATCGGTTCGTTCAGGTATGTCTGCAGAAACTTCTCACGATCTGCGTCTTCAACGATGAATTCGCTGATCCCTTTGAAAAATTCTTCACGCACCGTCCCCAGAGCTTTGATCTGCGGAGAGTTGGTATGATCCTTGATATCCAAAATCCTGTTCTGTGTCACGTTGCAGTGTCCTATCAACAGCGCATTGGATTCCGGCTCCTTGTAATGCCTTGACAGCAGTTCTTCATACTGGGATTTCAAGCGTTTCCTATCATCCATCTGGCTGCTGATATCACTGTAGGATGCGTAGATAGTCCCGCCACCGTCTTCACTCTGCAGCAAGTGGGTCGTATTTTTTACCCATATATAGCTGCCATCGCCTTTGATGAGGCGATAGATCAGTTCACATTTGCCCTCGCTTCCGGAATTGACGTATTCCGTCAGTTCCTCTGTTACCCATTGGCGGTCTTCGGGGTGGGCTCCCGAAGTAGCATCCTCCCTGTAAAGATTCCACGCCTGCTCCATGGTCATGCCGGTCATGTCTGCGAATCCCTGGGATATGAATTCCGGCGTCATAGTGCCATCGCTCTCACAACGTACCACGGCGATCCCGCCGGGCAGATTCTTGATCAAGGTCTGAAAATACTGCTCCAGTCTTTCCTTTTCTCTTCTCGTCTCAGCTTCGTCGGTAATGTCTCTGATATATACGATGTATGAAGGTATCCCCTTCCAGTCCACTTCCGAGTACCGCGTACTGTAGATGTTATCTCGCCCCGGTATCAGCATCTCATGCTCTATCCCATCCGGCGGATATTTGCCAAAGGAACAGAATTCACACGGTTGATCAAATCCGTGTAAGGCTTTATAGCATTTCTTCCCAATTCCATCCGGCTCCCTGGTGAGCAAGTCCTTCGACTCGTTGACATACAGCAAATCGTAATTGTCCTTGTCTATGATATATATCCCGTCTGCCGTCTCGTTGGCGATGGCCTGAAACAGCCTGGTTTCGTCGGACATGCCTGTGATGACCGCATGCACCCTGACGTTTCCTCTGGAGGTTCCGATGACCTTGGCATTCATGTGGATCCAGAGCAGCGATCCGTCTTTGTGAAAGATACGATAGGACACATCCAGCGGCTCATTGCGCTCCAGCATGTTTCTCGCTGCCGCAAAGATACGACCCCTGTCCTGCTCAAATATGATGTCCATGGCATTCTTTGCCGTCAGCTGTTCGTATTCCTCGTGGGTGTAACCCGCCAGATCCGATACGCCATCGGTAAAGAAAACCGGGATGAACTTATCATCCTCGATATGGTAGATCACTATGCCGCCCGGAATGGAATTGATCAAATGCTCCGCCTTGTCATTGGCTGCCAACAGCTCGTCCGCCAGATGGATCTGCTCGCTGATATCGGTATACACCGTATACAGCAGCGGCTTTCCCTCTTCGCTGAACTGCCTTGAGGCTTCCAGACGTATCCAGCGGTATTCTCCTTTTCTGTCGTTGAAGA
>JAUNBU010000132.1 GCA_030526925.1 Bacillota bacterium
TCTGGCCAAAGCCATTTCCCTGCCATACATAACTTCGGAGCGGATCGCCTTCGGAATAGCGCCCCATATCAATGCAGCAGGCAGGATGGCAAGCGCCGACGAGGCGGTGACACTCTTCATGACAGAGGATGAGAAAATACAGGAAGAGCAGATCAAAAAGCTGGTAGCCTTTAACAGTCAGCGAAAGGAAAAGCAGCAGAAAGCCTTCGAGCAGTGCATGGAGCAGATCACCGGCGATGAGGACTTCATACTTTTGAACATGTCGGATATCCACGAGGGTATCGGCGGCATCGTTGCAGGAAAGATCAAGGAAACTGTGAACCGTCCGGCGGTGATCCTTACACCATCGGATGAGGGTTTCCTAAAGGGAACGGGGAGAAGCATCCCATCTGTGGATATTTATGCCCTCCTCAAAAAGAATGCCCATCTTTTTGAGAGATTCGGCGGACACAGAAGCGCCTGCGGCTTTCTCATGAAGGAAGAGAACCTGCCTCAGCTCCGGTATAAAATGGGCGAGGAAATGGAACAGTTAAAGGTAGCAGACCCCAACTTATTCCGGATCCCTGTGGAGTGGGAGCTGGAGCTGACTCCGGGAGAGATAACTTTGGAGCTGGCAGAGGAACTGGAAAGGCTGGAGCCTTTCGGACAGGGTAATCCCAAGCCCGCCTTTCTCATGAAAAATGTCATGTCGGAGCAGCTGAGGTTCATGGGAGAAGAACAGACCCATGTGCGGTTTACCGCAAGAAAAGACCCGGGGCAGGCGACCTGTGTGCTCTTTCAACGTGCACAGGAGAAGAAGGAGCTGCTGATGAGCGGACAGCCGATAGATGTGGTTGGAACGGTGGCAAGACAGAGCTGGCGAGGGCAGGAAAACGTACAGTTTATGGTTGAGGAGATATTACCATGGAGAGAATGAAGAAAAAAACTATAATATACATCATCGTGGCTTTCCTGGCGGGAGCAGCGGTGACGGGCGGAGTAACGACAGCTATATATAACGGTCTTTTGGGAACGGTGAAAATATCCAAGGATGACTACGATGCCATGTCTGCCGTATACGAGAAGTACGGGAAGCTGGAACAGATTTATGAAAGCATAGACAAGTACTATTATGAAGAAATCAAGGAGCAGGATCTTCTGGACGGCGCCTACAAGGGATTGGTATCGGGACTCAACGATCCGTATTCCAGCTATATGACGGCGGAGGAATATGAAGACTGGAAGGGTACCGCCACGGGGGATTACGATGGCGTAGGGATCACACTTTCCATGGATGAACAGGGTAACTATTACATCGTCGGGATCAATGCGGATTCTCCTGCCGAAAAGGCGGGTCTTAAGGAAGGCGACTATATCCTGTCGGTGGATGGAGAAAAATACGACGATTTGGAGGTCATGGCAAGAAATATCAGAGGTGAAGCCGGAACAGAGGTTGAGTTGGTCTATGCCAGGAGTGGTGACGGCGAAGAGAAAAAGGTCACCATCACCAGGGAAGAGATCATTCAGGACAGCGTGGAGTACGAGATGCTGGACGGGAAGATCGGATATATCGAAATCAGCTCATTTATCAGCGGTACGGCTGAGGACTTCAGAAACGCATTGGCAGCGCTGGAGAAGGACGGAGCCAAAGGGCTGGTGCTTGATCTGAGGGACAACGGTGGCGGACTGGTGGATTCCTGCGTGGAGATAGCCGATGAATTTCTTGACGAAGGTGTAGTGACCTACGTGGAAAACAAAGCAGGCGAACGAAGCGAATACGATGCAGAGGACGGCAAGACCGGCCTGAAAACAGTGGTGCTTGTCAATGGGAACAGCGCCAGTTCTTCAGAGATCCTGGCGGCGGCACTTCAGGACAACGGAGTGGAATTGGTGGGAGAAACGACCTATGGCAAAGGCGTTATCCAGTCTACGATAGAGCTGGAAGGCGGATCGGCATTGAAGCTGACCATCATGCAGTATTTTTCACCTAAAGGGAATGCCATCCACGAAAAGGGAGTGACGCCGGACTACGAAGTCGCCAATGAAGAAGGCACCGGATCCGATGCGCAGCTTCAGAAAGCCCTGAGCCTGTTTTAACAGCCGGGGAAAATGATCAAGAAAAAAGCGGGGCGAGATGCTCCGCTTTGCTGTTTATAAAAGCCATGTCACATGGTCCGCATGATGATGTAGACCAGATAGGCAGCATACATGATCAGAAAGAAGATGCCCCACATACGCGTGAAAGCTCTGTTCCTTATCATAGGGATCATGGCGATCAGGCTCACTGCTATGAGTATGATGGCATCATAGACCGAGAACATGGTGACGGATATAGGATGTATGGTAACGGATAGACCGAGAACGAACAGCAGATTGAAAATATTGGAGCCGATGACGTTTCCTACGGCGATATCCGTTTCATCTTTGAGAGCGGCAACCACGCTGGTCACCAGCTCAGGCAGGGATGTTCCCATGGCTACGATGGTGAGACCGATGAGAGTCTCGTCGATGCCGAAGTGAAGGGCAATATTAGTGGCGGAGTCAACGGTTACGTCTCCGCCGATGATGATGCCGGCAATGCCGATGATGGAGAGGATCACTCCCTTTGGAAGGGATATTTCCTTGTGGGCATTTTCCTCTGATCCCGGAGCAGGCATCTGTGACGGGAGATTAGCATCGTTGGACATGAGCACGGTATGCAGCGTCATGGCGATGAAGAACACGAAGACGCACAGGAGGACGACTCCATCCATCCTGGAGAGGATCAGCATGTTGCTGCTGTTTCCCATGCAGAACAGCAGGACGATGGCTGCTGCAACGATGGAAAGAGGGAATTCGAATCTCAAGGTGGATTTTGATACGGGACATGCCTTGATAATGGCCGATGCGCCCAGGACCACCAGCAAGTTGAACATATTGGAGCCAAGCACGTTGCCTACGGCGATGCCGTTGGCGCCTTTTATGGCTGCCGTAACGCTTACGGCGGCTTCCGGCATACTGGTTCCGAATGCCACGATGGTAAGACCGATGATAAACGCCGGGATATTAAAATGTCTGGCGATGGCAGAGCTGCCGGAAACGAAAAAATCAGCGCCCTTTACAAGGCAGACAAATCCAATCAACAGTAGTATGTAATCCATAAACATCTCCTTCTCTAGTTACAGTGTAAATTATATTCTAATCAAAATCCCTTGTCAATGCTGTTTCAAGTCACATTAGGTCGCACTTTAAGGTGTTAAAGTATTTCTTGACTGTCAAATTTGCAGGTGGTATAATCTAGGCAGGGAATTACTTGTGTTGAAAGGAGCCAACTATGTCATACGATTCTAAATTCAAAAGAGATGATATCGACGAACTGTTCAGGGCTGTGCTTTTGCTGGAGGACGAAGAAGACTGCTACAGGTTTTTCGAAGACATCTGCACCATCAACGAGATCCATGCCATCGCACAGAGGCTGCAGGTAGCCAAGCTGCTGTCTGAAAACAAGACCTACAGCGAGATAGAGGGCATCACCAAGGCTTCCACGGCGACCATCAGCAGGATCAATAAATGTCTGGTATACGGTGCAGACGGCTACAAGAGAATCCTTGAGAAGATGAAGGAAGGGGAATGACCGGATTTACCGGTGGTTCTACCTATATAGGACGAGAGGATTTGGCGGTACATTTTGTCCCGCCATTTTAAACGCAATATGGAACTGTACGTTTTTGAAAATTACAGGGAGCTTTTTCCACATCTTTCGGGAAGCAGCTTGACGGACAGGCTGGTCGCAGAGGCGCTCAATGCCTGCGGGTATGCAGGCGCCTGCGATGATACAGACGGACCTGCGGATATGCGGATACTGAGAACGGAGAAGGGCAAGCCCTATCTTCCGGGTGAGGGTGTTTCTGCACCCTATGTTTCAGTGAGCCACAGCGGCAGCCATTTCGTCTGCCTCATCGCCGATCTTCCTGTGGGCGTTGATCTGCAGCACGAGAGAAATGTGGACGTGATGAAGATTTCCCAACGGTATTTCACACGGGAGGAACAGCGTTACCTCAAAGAAGGAGGCGGGGGCTGCCGGGATGAGAAAAAGAAGTTTTTTATCCTGTGGACCAGAAAGGAAGCCCTTTCCAAATACAGAGGAACGGGACTGGAAGAGATAATCAAGGGGACATCGGTACTGAAAAGGACCGATGTGGATTTTTTTGATTTCCAAATAGAGAAAGGATTGTACTGCTCATGCTGCATGATGAAAAAGAAGAAGGATATTTAACACAGGAGGAAAAAGCCAGAAAGGACAGGAGACAGGGATATGCAGCGGCCATTTTCTTTTCCGTTCTCGTAGGCTTTTCTTTTCTGGGGATCAAGGTGTGTCAGCCCTATGCGGACAGCCTTGAAATCCTGTGCTACAGGTACGACTTCGCCTTTATCTCGATCCTGCTGCTTATAGCCTTTGGCTTCGTTAAGATCGACCTGAGGGGAAAACCCAAGAAGAAGCTGCTGCTGACGGCAGGGTTTTACGTGGGGTTCATGGCGCTGCAGGTAACGGGTCTGGTGTTCGCCACCTCGGTGGAGGGAGCAATATTTTTCGCCATCATCCCTATTTTGGTGAAGATCATCGCTTCAATATTTCTGGGGGAGACATCCTCATGGAAAGAGAACGCCTTCGTTTGTCTGACGGTGGCGGCTCTTATAGTTATGATCGTCATGGGTGCTACGGACATCCACATGAAGCCGTTGGGAGTAGTCCTTTTGCTGCTCTCCAGTCTGGCCATGGCAATAAGCAACGTGTTTATGCGTTCAGCCAGAAACGTCTGCAAGCCAATTGAGATCACCTTCACCATCATCATGCTGGGATTTTTGCCATTTAACATAGCGGCTGTCATCAAGGGATACATGGCGGGTGAGACCATCATGGATTACTTTGAGCCGCTGACAAATATCAAGGTGCTGATCGCCGGCGCATATCTGGGCATCGGCTGCATACTTTTATCGGCACACCTGATGAGCTACATGCTCAGCAAGATGGAGGCGGTCAAGGCCACCATATTCGGGAACGTGTCCACGGCCATTTCTATTGTGGCAGGCGTGGTGATCCTGGGAGAACCTCTCAGATGGTATCACATAGTATGCACTGTTTTGATCGTTACAGGCGTGGTGGGGCTCAGCCTCAGCGGAAATAAAACTGCACCGCTGCCGGCGGATCCGGGGAAGGATGAGAATCCGGAAAACCCGGAAAAAGGGCGTTAGGGAGGAGAGAGAAAATGACAGTTTTTAAGTTTCTGGTAGAAAACAAAACGGACAATCCGGGCATCATGGCGGAGCACGGACTTTCCATATACATCGAAGCCAAGGGTAAGAAGATACTGTTTGACGCAGGAGCTACGGATCTTTTGGTTGCCAACAGTGAAATGATGGGAGCAGATCTGGCGCAGGTGGATCTTGCGGTGGTGAGCCACGGGCACTACGACCATACCGGCGGCTTTCCTGCATTTTGCCGGATCAACGAAAATGCGCCCATTTACATCCACAAAAATGCCTTCAGGGAATCCTACGGCTACGAAGGAGACAGGTTGGAGGACATCACCTGCGGCATCAGATGGAGTAAGGAACAGCGGGACATCATAGGAAAACGGCTGATCCTCACCGACGGACCTGTGAAAATAACGGAGGACATCCGGGTGACGGGAACGGTTCCCTATGCGGAAGGCTTCTTTCCGACGGAAAGATTCTTTTACTATGGCGAGGATGGCAAGGAGCTTATGGAAGACGATATGTCCCACGAACAGTGTCTGGTAATAAGAGAGCCGGAGGGACTTTACATTTTCTCGGGATGCAGCCACAGAGGGGCTGTTTCCGCGCTGGAGTGCGGCAAGTCCATGTTTCCGGGCGAGCCTGTTGCCGTCTTTGTGGCGGG
>JAUNBU010000133.1 GCA_030526925.1 Bacillota bacterium
CTGGCGCTTCTGCTTATTACCTCTATTGTAAAGTAAGCACGAATTTTGTCAATTGATTTGCTATATTATAAAAAGTCTTTTAAAACTCCAAAATGTTCGTTGAATATCCCCTTTTCTTCCCAATTGGCACATAACAAAACACGATCATATTCGCTGGAGCCATGATCAGGATTGATAACGGAAATCGTCGCAGAATATTTAGCTTTTATAACATCTCCGCTATGCTTTAAATATCTGATGATTTTATCATCTGTTTGCAGCCTTTGTATAAATCGTTCGGCCTCTCTCACGACAATTCCATCTTCTTCGTTGTCGTGTGCGATGGCATCAAGCAGCACCGTTTCCATAGCTCCATTTTTATAAAAAGGAATTACCATCGGCAGTATACGAACATCGTATGTATTTTCTGTTCCATCTTCGACAGGATAAGAATATAAGGTTTCTCTGCTATTCACCAGTTGGGATACCGCCCATCCATTCTCTGCAAAACAATTTTCAAACGCTCTCAATTCTTCGCAAATCTGATTGTCGTCCCGATCTACAAGAAGGACGATCCGTTCAAACCGCTGTTTCGGATATCGGCTATTAATATGACATATATCATGAATCGCCTGCTGAAAATTACTTTTCCCACCTGCTGGCCATAAGGCTGTGATCTTATCCTCGTTATCGCAAGCTGTATACAGTTCCGTTCTTTCCTGGTATTCTCTGGGGATTTTGATCTTTCTGAAAAGGGCGGGCTTTTCTGCATCGCTTGCACGCATCCACTTCCCACTAGTGCTTTTATGAAGATAATATCCTAAAATTCTTAAATCATACACACCCTCACATAAAATTACGTTGTTCATATCCTAAGCTCCATGTCAAATCTAGTTCTGTCTTCCCTCGCCTCAGTTCCGTTTAATACCCTTGCATAGGTATTGTCGCCGTCTTTTTTTAATCGGACTACCCTTATATCTTCCAGTTGATCAGACCCTGCTTCCAAAAGTTTATCTACCGCTTCTAAACTGTGTGTGGTCATGAACACCTGCACTTTTAACTCGTTCGCTACTTTTAAAATAAAACGATAACTCTTCTCCATGACGGATGTATGGATAGCCGTTTCGAATTCATCAATGAGTACGACACCATTTTGCGCTGAAATAACTGCGTTTAACAAAGTGAGCACCTTCTTCATTCCATCTCCGTATATTGCCAATGGCAAGGTGCCCTTTCCTTTATTCTCAACGACAGGGATATACCGCCCCTTTTCATTGATATATCGTAAATCAACGATGTCTTTATCAAAATATTTCAAAAGAGACACTGCTTTTTCTTTATTGCTGATGGTCTTTATCGTATCACTGAATGAATCACCAATAATATGATCAAAGGCTTGTACAAAATGGTGATTAAGCACATGTTTCTCTTCTTCATCAGGTCGAAAAGGTTTCGAATTTCTATCGATTTCAATTTGCTTGGAGCATTGGCAGGACGCAAAGGTCGATTCCATGTGCCCGCGGAAAGATTCTGTTTCTGCATCAATAGCTTCTTCAAAAGAATAAAAGCTACTCTCTTCCATGACCATGGAAGGAAGCTGTTCTGATACCATCATGCTTTTACCCTTTTGTCCTTCAACCCGGAAGGTTCCCCATTCTCCGTTTCTCATAGCGTGAATTGTCAAAAAAAGATTTTGAAAAGAATTGTGGCCAAAATGGTCATCGGAATGCTCCTGGTCAAACATGTAAATCAATGACTCCATTTTATTTAGCCTTCGATTAGATAGGAAATATGGAGAACTGCGTTTTATTGCTACCTGTAGCAGGTTATATACAGAGGGGTCACAAATCAACTGGATCGCCTCAAGGACACTTGTCTTCCCGGCATTGTTATCTCCAACAAGAATATTGATGTTCCCCATATCCTTCAGCTTCAGGTTTCGAATCCCTCTATAGGATTCAATATTCAGCATATCAACATATCGATTCATAAATTTTCCCCTTTGAACTCACGTATTTGCTCTTTTTCTTAGAATACCACAGGTCAATGAGATTCTCAAGCATACACGCTTTTGTCATTTTTTTCATTATATCGTCATTTCCCAAGCAATGCAAGAAAAAGATTTCGACAAAATTCGACAAACACAGTTATGTATTTCCCCATTTACGCTTGACTGCCTTTTCCTTCAGAAATCCCGCATTTTCGTAGGTCAGGCTTCCCACGGGTATCCCGTCAACAGCAAACTGCACTTTGCTGCCATCGTAAGTAAGCAAAAGATTGGTCCATTTTCTCTTCTCCACTGGCAAAATGAGGCTGGCAAAAGTCTTAGTCCCTCCGGACGGATGGGTGTAACAAAGCATGTCATTCTCGATCCCGAAAGAAAACCCTCCCTCCTGAGATGCGATTTCCTGTGCGTCGCCCGTGATATATATCCACACATCCATGGAAAATTTCTTCTCTGTCGTCCAGGCGGATTCTATGGACAGACAGTTCCCGCTGGTCTGGGTGTTGTCAAAACGACAGGCATCTATCCTGCTCTTTACTAAATTATCAGCCACGACGTGCCTCCTTTTCATTCTGCAGCGAAGTAAACAAATCCGTGATCTCCTCTTGGAAAGGCTCCTGCTTCAGGCTTTTGGCAGATTTGTATCTCGCCCGTCTCAAGGAGTTCTGAGAATCAAAATCTCCTGCAATATAACCGTTAGCTATGATATAATCCGGTTCATCCAGCTTGAGATTGAACACGGTATCGTGATACTCTGTTTCATAAAGTCCTTCGATGCTGTCTGTTCCGTCATCCATCTTCAGTATGGTAGCTGCCGTCAAATCACATGCTTTAACATATCCTGACGTTGATTCCAGCGGATGCTCACGGGTAATGCGGATGGTTTTGCCCCTTGATGTGCCAATGAGGATCAGTTTCTCTTCCTGACCCGTAACAACGTCCTTGACCGTCCTTATACCCCTTTGGC
The DNA here is from genome assembly GCA_030526925.1 of Bacillota bacterium. GTDB lineage: Bacteria > Bacillota > Clostridia > Peptostreptococcales > Anaerovoracaceae > Lentihominibacter. Next base: position 2,952 of record JAUNBU010000133.1, read on the forward strand.
CTATGACCTTATCTCCTGCGGTTATCTGAGAAATTTCCTTTTGCGTGCCGTCAGCCATGGTGATAAAGGTTCCCTTGGCAAAACAGCCCCAGTAAATATCGATGAATTTCAGGTCTTTAAAGGATGGGTCCCTGTGAGTCTCGTTCCCGCTTTGAATCGTCAACGGCACCGAAATCCCCGTCTTTGTTACGACACGCATGCGGCAGTAAAAGGTAATATTCAGCGCATGAGCAAAAGCGCCTCTGCTTAGAGTAGTATTCCAGAAGTCCGGGAATGTCCAGGAAAGTTCATGCCCGCTGACGGCCCACTTGATGTTGTTCCACTGGGACATGTTGAAGTTGGCAACGCCATTACCTTTGTTCTCTATATAAAGCTGAAAATCATGGTTTTTATCCACAAAAACAGGCTCAAAGTTATCGAGTATCACCTTCCCGCTGAAAGGCATCCTGACCTCGACCCTTCCGTTCCTGTCTACCACGTTTTCGTATTGATAATCACAGTCTGCACCATTTCGATTGTAATAGATAATGACTTTATTCGCCTCGGAATGATTTTTGGGGATGGGAGCATACGGTATTATTTCTCTGACGATAGAGGATGAACCTATGATTTTTATGGCGTCCTCCTGGACTGTTTTGCTTCTCAGCAAGGCCTTACCTTCTTCATCGTGATCTATCCAGCAAAATGTGGACTGCGCCTTAAAGTGTCGCTCACGCTCCTGTATCAGCTCCTTGGATGGAAAGGATGTGTCTCCCATCAAATAGGAGGAGTCGTGATCATAGACATTATATCCGTCTACGCATCGTCCTGTTTGAATGTCAAAGACACTGCCTTCGATGGTAAGAGTCTTCTTTGGCTCGACCAAATCTGCACAGGAACTGGTCTGAAGCGTGGTTGAGGGGTCAAAGTTCAATGTCCGGATGTCCATGGAATCCTCAAACCCCGATTCGCCTGTGCTTCCATACCCTTTGATTCTTCCTTCCGGATTTGCCCTGTCCACCTGGCAGGTATGCTGCAAAATCTTATACAGGTGGTGATATTTGTCTCGGAGCAATTTCTCTCCGCCCAGATGCTCTGTGACAAGCTGGTAGTCAAAGTCCTGCGACAAATCGTGCCACATGCTGTTTCTGCCTTTTGGCATCGCTGCAGATATCTTCTGCATACGTTCAAAATCTCTATCCAATAAGATCCCCTCCTTTTCCTATGGCCCCTGACCGTAGATACGCATATATTGCTACTTTATATGAGGCATGTAACCATATTGTAACATATGAGGCGCTGCTTTGGTGCGCACACGGGATAACTTGCGCCGGAAATACAATTTTCGAACAATTCCGTAAATTCCGCATCGCACCACAAAAAACAGGAGGCTGATAAAAAATCCGCACTCCTGCTTTCTATGATTTCTTTAGACCTGTGGTCTATCTGTTCTCCATCCTCTTTCTGTAAAAGCCTACTTATTTCCTACTTATACTCCCCGTAATACTTATAATACCTGCTTTTTTCGATCTTCACCTTGTTCATGACCACGCCAAGGATCTTGCAGCCGGTCACTTCGAGCTGCTTCTTCACATCCAGCGCCAGGCGATAACTGGTGGAATTAGCTTCGATCACCAGGACTACACCATCGCATTTCGGTGCGATGACAGCCGCATCAATGACCGGCCCCAGCGGTGGTGCATCAATGATAACCGCATCATAAGCCTTCCTGAGCGCCGCCAACAGGTCTGTAAACAACTCCCCGTTCAGAAGCTCCGTAGGGTTCGGCGACAACGGCCCGGTCATAATCACATCCATGCCCGGTACATTGGTGCTGCACACGATATCCCCGATCTCCGCCTGCTTTGACAGACAATGGGACAGCCCGCCCACAGGCTTGCCGCCTCTCTGGATCTTATATCTGGCGATCATGACCGACTTTCTCAGATCCGCATCGATGAGTATCACCTTTTTACCGCTCTCCGCCATGGACCGCGCCAGCTCAAAAGTTGTAACGCTTTTCCCCTCATTGGGCTGACAGCTGGTAAACAGTAACGTCTTGATATCAGCTCCACAAAACTGCAGATTCGTCCGCAATGAATTGAATGCTTCCCGTTTGCCGTACTCCAGTTCCAGCAGACCGTTAAAAATAATCTTGTTCATCGTCTCTCATCCCCCTTCCTATCGTTTTCTTCCGGATTTCTTCTTAGGCTTCTTTTCCTGTTCATAAGGGATCGATGCCAGCGTATTCAGAGCCAGATAGCGCTCCACGTCCTCCTGATCCTTTAGCTTATCATTGAGCACATGGACAACGATAATGATCAAAGCCGACAGGAACATTCCCAGCAAAAATCCGATGGCGATATTCTTGGTCTTTTCAGGCTTGATGGGCTGGTTCGCAGGGATAGCCACCTCTACCACAGACGGCTCGTCGGTCTCCATGATATCAGAGATCTGCCGCTTGGCTACCCTGGAAAATTCATTGGCGATCTGAGAAGCCTCATTGGGATCGTGCCCCTGTATGCTGATATTGATGATACGCGTATCCGATGGATTTTCGATGGTCATCATGGCAAGGATCTCCTTGTTGGACATATCCAGCCCCAGATTGTCCTTGACCTGTTTCACCACCGGTCTGCTCTTGATCAGCTCCATATAATCCAGCGCCAGAGAAGACCCCATCTGGATATCCGCCAGAGACGTGATGGAGGTGGACTGGCTCAATATGTAAAGTCTGGAAGTGGACTCATAGACGGGCTCTGCGAGAAAAAAGCTGTACACTCCAGCAACGCCGGCAAATAAAAGCCCTGCCAGCAATATGATGAGAAACCGCCGCTTCAGTATATGAAAGATTTCCCTCAAATCGATCTCAATTTCATCTCTTTTTTCGTACATCCTCATGATCTCCTTCTACGATTTAAATGTATT
>JAUNBU010000003.1 GCA_030526925.1 Bacillota bacterium
CAAGGAAAGCCTGACCGATGAACGACTGGAACAACCGGAAGCGGTGGAATAAAATCGGCGTAGTTATCTTTTGATGAATTCCCGAGGGGAGCATTTGTAGTATTCTTTAAACGCTTTATAGAAATTGCTGCTGTTGCTGTAACCAAGTAACGCAGCAATTTTTTCTATTGATAGATTCGTTTCCTTTAACAGGATCACTGCGCGGTCCATTCGCTGTTCCAGAAGGATCTCCGAGAAGGACCTACCGATCTCACGGTGAAGAAGCGTAGAAACGTAGTTGGGATGATAGGAGAAGTGCTTTGCAATATCCTTTAACGTCACGGAGTCAAAATGCTCGCTTATGTATTGCACCATTCGTTCCGCTAGGCTGGTTCCTGCCGAATCTTGGTTGGACTGGATGAACTGCCGGGCGACTTGGGTCAGGAGGGAAAGGGCAAGGGGCTTTAACACGGTCTGGGTGTCGTCCTGTTTGTTGGCGTATTCGATCACCATCATTTCAAGCAGCGTGCGGATATTGCAGTTATCTTCGACTTTAAAATGCATGAATTCATCGGAGAATTTATTTGTCGCAGGATCCAGCAAAAAGTGAAACAGTTTATTGTTTGCGGAAAGCATCGGCAGAAAGGTCCGGAAGAATGTCTCTTTCTGGATCAGAACACCGATGATGGTGGTCTCCTTATCATCGTGGACGCAGAGCGCATGTCCGGCAAAGGGCTGGCCTGCGTACAGTTCCCTTTCCCGGATCGTGATGCGGTTGTCGTATTTAAAGCTGATGGAATCGTATTCTCCTTGATAGGTATAGTTGAAGTAGAAGAAATCGTGGCGGTGAAAAAGCTCTTGACGGCCGCTGCTTTGGTGGATCACAACCATGATTTCTTCGTCCGGTGGTCCGGGCCAGCGAAACATTTTTTCCGACTGACTTCCCACCGGGAAATCATGATAGGTCCAGTCCAATGTCAGAAATTCATTTTTAAGATGTTCTACCGATCCATGCAGATGTGCCTTTTCCATGCCACTCCTCCTCGCATTCTTTTCGCCCTCAGTTTAAAAAAGTGTACCACAAAACCTTAAAATATACCAGTAATATACTTAAGATTTAGCGCTGAAATGAATGCTAAAAAGGGGTATAGTCATGGATAGAAGAGAAGATGTGCAGATCGAAAGGAAGACAATCAAAGAGCTGGAGGATGATACGAATGAACGGATTAAGTGATGTTTTTAAGTTGAATAACGGATATGAGATTCCCTGTGTGGGATTTGGGACATGGCAGACGCCGGACGGAAAGACGGCAATTGAGTCTGTAAAATACGCCATCGAAGCAGGGTATCGGCATATCGATACTGCGGCAGTATATGGAAACGAGGTCGGTGTGGGAAAAGGCATACGAGAATCGGGCATCAGCCGCGGGGAACTATTTGTGACGAGCAAAGTATGGAACGAAAACCGCGGCTATCACCGGACCCTCGCCGCTTTTGAGAAGACCCTGGTAGATCTGCAGACGGACTACTTGGACCTTTATCTGATCCATTGGCCTGCATCCAAGAAGCGTTTCAAGAACTGGGAAGAGATCAACCTGGAAACCTGGAGAGCGATGGCGGAGCTGTATAAGGCCGGAAGGATCAAGGCGATTGGCGTGTCCAACTTCCTGCCACATCATCTAAAAGCCTTAATGAAAACAGAAGTAAAGCCCATGGTGAATCAGATAGAATTCCACCCGGGGCAGATGCAGGAAGAGACGGTCAGCTTTTGCAGAGAAAACGACATCGTGGTAGAAGCATGGAGCCCGCTGGGCACAGGCAGAATGCTTACGGACCCGCAGCTTCAGAAGATCGCAGCAAAATATGGCAAGTCGGTGGCGCAGCTTTGCGTTCGTTGGTGTCTGCAAAACCACATCCTGCCACTGCCAAAATCCGTAACGCCAAACCGCATCATCGAAAACACAGAGATTTTCGACTTTATCATTTCGGATGACGATATGAAAGAAATCAACGCAATGCCGTACATCGGAGGCTCCGGTCTGCATCCCGATGAAATCGATTTTTAAAGCGTGAAGCTGATTTTCGGGTGATTTCTATGCAAAAAACATCCTTCAAGGCTCAGAAATCATTGACAATCACACATGAAAAACTATATACTTTAAGAGTTGGAAATAAACGCGATATTATGCGAAGTAAAAGGAGAATCTTGCATGTTTAACTCACTCGTTGAAGCAAAACGCTTTATGGAAGAAAAAAGCATTAAAATGGTCGATTTCATGATGATCGACCTGAACGGCAGATGGAGACATCTGACTATACCGGCCGACCGGTTCACGGAAGACACCTTTAAGAACGGTATCGGCTTCGATGGCAGCAACTACGGCTTTGCCCCTGTGGAAAAGAGCGATATGGTGTTCATCCCCGACCTTTCCACGGCTTACGAGGATCCATTTATGGAGATCCCGACCCTGGCGATGATCGGAGACGTGTACGTGATCGACGTGCCGGAAAACAGACCTTTCGATCAGGACCCGCGAAATGTGGCGAAGCATGCCGAAGCTTATCTGAAGAGCAGCGGCATCGCCGACGAGATGAAGATCGGTCCGGAGTATGAATTTCATGTATTTGACCATGTCAGCTATTCGACGGAGCCGAATGAGTCCAATTTCTATATCGATACAGAGCAGGCAGAGTGGAACAAGGAAGACAGAGATTTTAACCTGGGATACAAGATGCCTCACAAGGGCGGATATCACATGGCGCCGCCGCAGGACATTCTCTACGATTTCAGAAGCAAGGTCGCCATGCTGATGGAGGACCAGGACATCAAGGTAAAATACCACCACCACGAAGTGGGCGGACCGGGGCAGCTGGAGATCGAAGTTGAATTCGGCGGTGTGACGGAAATGGCCGACAAGACCATGATGACCAAATATCTTATCAAGAACGAAGCCATCGCTGAAGGCAAGACGGCGACCTTTATGCCGAAGCCGATATTTGACGAGGCAGGAAACGGGATGCACGTGCATATGCAGCTTTTCAAGGACGGCAAGCCGCTGTTCTACGATGCCAACGGCTATTCCCAGCTTTCCGAGACAGCGCTTTACTTCATGGGCGGGATCCTGAGACATATCAAGGCCCTCTGCGCCTTTACAAATCCTAGCACCAACTCCTTCAAGCGTCTGGTTCCGGGATATGAAGCGCCGGTAACCATCGGATTTGCCACAGCCAACAGAAGCTCGGTCATCCGTATTCCGGCTTATGCCAAGGATCCTGACAAGAAGAGATTTGAAATCAGAAATCCGGACGGTACCTGCAATCCGTACTATGCTTTCGCTGCTATCCTGATGGCAGGCTGTGACGGCATCAAGAACAAGATCGATCCGGTGAAGGAAGGCTACGGACCGTATGATTTCAACCTCTACAACCTGAGCGATGAGGAAAAGAAGAAAATCAAGAGCCTGCCGAGGACTCTTGACGAGGCGCTGGACGAACTGGAAAATGACCATCAGTTCCTGACGGAAGGCGGCGTATTCCCTGAGAAGCTGATCGAGATCTGGCTTGTCAACAAGCGTGCAGAGACCAGAAAGCACAGCCAGATGCCGACCCCGACGGAATTTGATATGTATTACGACCTGTAGAAAATATTTAAGATGCCATTATGGAGAGAACTCTGTAATGGCATTTTCTAAAAAAGGGAATGTGAGGTAAGGAATGGACATTATCAGAACTGCGGGGCTGACCAAATACTATGGCAAATCCCGGGGGATCATCGATCTGGACCTGGCGGTTCGGGAAGGGGAGATCTTTGGATTCATCGGACCCAACGGTGCGGGCAAAAGCACCACCATACGGGTGCTTTTGGGATTGATTTCCCCTACGTCAGGAACGGCGCAGATCTTTGGCAGGGACATTGTAAAGGAAAAGATCGACATACTGAAGGACGTAGGCTATATGCCGTCGGAAGCCGTGTTTTACAGCGGCATGAAGGTGGGCGAGGTGATACGCCTTTCTGCCGGACTTTACAGAAAGGACTGCAAGGCGGAAGCCGAGCGCCTTTGCGAAAGATTCAGCCTGGACACGGGCAAAAAGATAGAAGAGCTTTCCCTGGGAAACCGTAAGAAAGTAGGGATCGTGTGCGCTTTCCAGCACGAGCCAAGCCTTTACATATTGGACGAGCCCACAAGCGGGCTTGATCCGCTGATGCAAAAGGAATTTTTCAGGCTGGTTCGGGAGCGTCAAAAGGCGGGGGCTACCGTGTTCCTTTCCTCTCATGTGCTGTCGGAGGTCCAGCGGTACTGCCAGCGGGCTGCCATCATCAGAGAAGGTCGGCTGGTGGTCTGCGATCAGGTGGAAAGGCTGTCGGATACGGGCGCCAGAAAGGTGACGCTTCATGGGGTTTCTCAGGTGCCGGAGTTGGCTGGAATCAAAAATCCGAATGTCTTCGAGGATTCTGTCAGCTTCCTGTATCAGGGGGAGATGAAGGAATTGATAAGGGAATTGAACGGTGTGACGTTTACGGATATCACCATTACAGAGCCGGAGCTTGAGGAGATATTCCTTCATTATTACGAAAAGGAGGGGCAGTCTCATGATGATTTTTAGACACGAACTGAAGCGGGGAAGGCTGGCCTTTATCATCTGGACGGCGGCAATCGCTTTCATGCTGTTTATCTGCATGATCCTGTACCCGGAGATGGAGGGAGAAATGTCTCAGGTGGGCGAGACCTTTTCCAACATGGGCAGTTTCAGTGATGCTTTTGGAATGGACCAGCTGAATTTCGGGGAGGTCATGGGATTCTATGGTATCGAATGCGGCAATGTGCTGGGCATCGGCGGCGGTTTTTTCGCAGCGCTCCTGGGGATCGGGATGCTGTCCAAGGAGGAAAAGGAAAGGACGGCGGAGTTTCTGCTGTCTCATCCGGTGAGCCGAATTTCTGTCATCGGGCAGAAGCTGGCGGCAGTGCTGTTTCAGCTGATTTTGATGAATGTGATCATCGTTGGGGTGGCGGCGCTATCATTTGCCGTGATTGGGGAGGATATGGAAGCCAAGGAGTTTTTGTTGCTTCACTTGGCTTTTACCGTGGTGCAGCTGGAAATCGCCTGCCTGTGCTTCGGGATATCAGCATTTTTGAGGCGTGGCGGGCTCGGCATAGGGCTTGGGCTTGCAGCCGTTCTGTATTTTTTGAACCTGATTGCCAACATAAGCGAAGAAGCGGAGCCACTTAGATACGTGACGCCGTTTGCTTATGCGGAGGCATCCGATATCATCGGAAACTCGGAGATCGATATGACCCTTATGGGGTTGGGTGTGCTGTACGCTCTGGTTGGCGTAGCGGCCGCATTCTTGAAATACACGCGAAAGGACATCGCAGCCTAGACTTAGGCTGCTAGACATTGAAGAGGAAATGGATCACGTCACCGTCTTTGACTTCGTAGTCCTTGCCTTCGGAGCGGATCAGACCCTTTTCTTTGGCGGTGGCAAGATTGCCGCCGCATTCTATCAGCTTGTCGTAGGCAATGGTTTCCGCTCGGATAAAGCCTTTCTCAAAATCCGTATGGATCTTTCCGGCAGCGCCGGGCGCCTTGGTTCCCCGCTTGATCGTCCAGGCGCGGACCTCAGGTTCGCCTGCCGTCAGGAATGATATCAGATCCAACAGCTTGTAGGAAGCCTTCACCAGCTTATCCAGCCCCGACTCGGAGATACCCATCTCTTCCAGAAACATCACACGCTCATCTTCTTCAAGCTCCGACATTTCTGCTTCTATTTTAGCGCATACCACCACCACGCCGGAATTTTCGGCGTCGGCGTATTCGCTCACCTTTTTGATGTATTCGTTATCGCCTGAAGCGGCGTCTTCTTCTGAAACATTGGCAGCGTAGATTACCGGCTTGAAGGAAAGCAGATCCAGGCTCTTCACAAAGGATGCTTCCTCTTCGTCCAGTTCCATAGCTCTCGCCGACTTGCCTTCCCCTAGAAAATCGTTGATCCGGTTCAGCAGATCCAGTTCCTTCTGCAGGGTCTTATCTCCCTTCAGGTTTTTCTGGGTTTTCTGGATCCTGCGCTCCAGCAGCTCCATATCGGAAAGGATCAGTTCCATATTGATGGTTTCAATATCGGAAACGGGATCGATCTTGCCATCCACATGAACTACGTTGGGATCGTCAAAGCAGCGGACAACGTGGACGATGGCGGCAACCTCCCGGATATGCCCCAGGAACTTATTGCCCAGTCCTTCGCCCTGGGATGCTCCTTTTACCAGCCCTGCGATGTCGTAAAACTCAATGGTCGTATAGACGGTCTTCTTGGAGTTGTACATGTCGTGGAGGACTTTGAGCCGTTCGTCGGGAACGGTAACCACTCCCACATTGGGTTCGATGGTACAGAAGGGGTAGTTGGCAGCTTCTGCTCCCGCCTTGGTGATTGCGTTAAAAAGGGTGCTTTTGCCCACATTTGGCAGACCTACGATTCCTAATTTCATGGTTTAGTGTTCTCCTTTTATTTTCTCATGTGTATCTGTCTTTTCTGTTTTTCTTTCTTCTTTGGCTGCATTTCCCTTGGTTTTGTTCCGTTTATATAGGATCACATATGCGATGACGCACACGATAATAATGCTTAAACTCAATACCTGTGCCTGTCTGAAGGGACCGATCATCAGGCTGTCGGTGCGGAGCCCTTCCACGAAAAATCGTTCTACGGAGTAGAGCCCGCAGTAGAGCAGGAAAGTTTGCCCTTCGAAGCGCCTCCTGTTATCCATATAGATGAGAAACAGGAACAGCAGGAAGCACCAGATGGATTCATACAAAAATGTAGGATGTACCGACTGACCGTTTACGATGATGGCCCAGGGCAGATCGGTAGGACCTCCGTGGGCTTCCGAGTTAAAGAAGTTGCCCCATCTTCCGATGGATTGTGCCAGCGCCACGCACGGGACCACAAGATCCAGAAGATTCAGCGGGCGGACTTTCCATAAAATGCACAGGATGGCTGCTGCAGCGAAGCCGAAGATCAGCCCGCCGTGGATCGCCAGGCCGCCTGCTCTGGTGTTGAGTATCTTCAGAAGGTCTCCCGAATAGTCGGACCAGTTGAATGCCACATAGTAGAGCCGGGCGCCGATGATGGCGGCGGGAACGGAGATTATGGTAAAGTTCAAAATCTGGTCTCCCGTCAGATCGTGTTTTGGCGCACGCTTGCAGCAGATCAAAACCCCCAGAAGTATACCGCCGGTGATGAGGATCGCATACCACATGATATCGATATTAAAAATTGTGAAAGCAACGGGATCCGGTGCAGACATGAATACATCCTTCCTGCTGGGTTGCAGCTGCATTTTCATGATCGCTCTTTTGCTGACCACAGGTCAACACACCTATTATACTAAAAAAGGGGGACAGTATGCCACCCCTTTTTGCGCTAATTAACAGCTAATTTACAGCTGACTTGCAGCCGATCCAAATATCCTGTTTATAAAGCCTGCATTCGGTGCAGATCCCTATCACTCGACTTCCACCGATTCCGGCTCGGTTGCCAGGATCAAATTCGCAGATTCGCCCATCATGTAGACTGTATAGAGCTTGACCGGATCGGCGTCGCCGCCCTCATGATTGGCAATAAACTCTTCTACATCTTCAACAACCAGTTCTCCATCGTGCAAGCAGGCGATACGTGCGTCCCCGCTCAGGGGAACGTCCTTGGTCACGTTAGTATCTGCGATGTAGTAGCCTTCATCATAACTGGAATTGACGATAACCTCTTTCTCAACGATGTGCACCGTATAAGACCCATCTTCTGTGTCTTCAATGGTCACACTGCCCAACATGGTTGCAGCGCCGTCATTTAAAAGCTGCTGTGCATACTCCTCGGACAGGTATTCCCCCGTGATATCAGGCTCTTCTATGGTGCCTCCGGATTTTTCCTCTCCGCATCCGCATAATACCAGGACGGACGAAAGACATAAGAGAAGAAATACAATGCCTAATTTCATCAATCTTTTCATTTTGTTCTCCCATTCAAATACAAGCCATATACATAATTAACACAATTTTACACCTAAAAAGTCAAGTTTTCAATAGGCTTTGAGAAAATGTAATAAAATCTTAAGAATTTTTTTGGTGATTTTAATGAAATTCAGATCGCCTTCTGATAAAATAAGCCCCATGAAATACGAGAAGATCCGAAAAGCAAAATTTATAGAACGGCCCAACCGATTTGTTGCCTACGTGGAACTGGACGGCAGGAGAGAAAAGGTACACGTCAAAAATACGGGAAGGTGCAGGGAGCTGCTGGTACCGGGTGTCCACGTGATCCTGGAAGATTTTGACGGAAGGATGAAGACCAGGAAGCTCAGATATTCCCTGATCGCAGTAAAAAAAGAACTGAAGGGAGCGGCAGGACCGGAGAGTCTTCTGATAAACATGGATTCCCAGGCGCCAAATTCCGTGGTCAAGGAAGGGCTGCTTTCGGGCTCCATAAGGCTTCAGGGCATGGAAAGGCTTTCCGCGCTTCGGGCAGAGTACACCTACGGCGCTTCGCGGCTGGACTTTTATATAGAGGATGCAAAGGGCAGGCCGGCATTGATAGAGGTGAAAGGCGTGACGCTGGAGCAGGATGGGGTCGCCAGATTTCCCGACGCTCCCACGGTGCGGGGAATCAAGCACATAGAAGAGCTGATCAAAGCCAAAGCAGCAGGCTGCCATGCTGCCATAATCTTCGTGATACAGATGAAAGGCGTCAACAAATTTGAGCCTAATTATGAGACACATCCCCAGTTCGGAGAAGCCTTGAAGCAGGCAAAGGATGCAGGTGTAGAAATCCTGGCATACGACTGCAGGGTCAGTGAGAACGAGCTGACCATCGGTGATACTGTAGAGGTAGAACTCTAGGCGGTACGCCGGATAAAGACGTCAAATATGCGGACACAAAGGGACAGGGCACAACAAGCGCTCTGTCTTTTTTTGTTTTTTGCCAAAAAAATGACATAAAATCCGGCAAAAACCGGACAAAAATCAATATGTCGGTTGTTTGATGGGCAGAACCCACAAGATGTTGTGCATAAAAAGGAAAAAGCAAAATATCATCGCTTTTTTATCTTTTTGGGAAAGACAAAAATACCATTTGGTGGAGCGAATTTGTTGCGAAATGGCGTAAAGTGGTTTAAAATGGAGTAAATCTAAAATGGGAGAAAATTCTATGTTTGTAGGCAAATTTTACAATTCAATAGACGACAAGTCAAGATTGATCGTGCCTGCAAAATTCAGGGACGAGCTGGGTGGCAAATGCGTCATGGCCAGGTCACTGGATAGATGTCTGACCATTTATACGTTGGAGGAATGGCAGAAGTTCGTGGAGGAGAAGCTGGAGAAGCTGCCGACAGGCAAGGCGGACACCAGAAGATTCAAACGGTTCTTCTATTCATCGGCTGCGGAGTGCGATGTGGACAAGCAGGGGAGGCTGACGATCCCCCAGGAACTGAAGGATTACGCAGAGATCGAAAAGGATCTGGTGACCATCGGAAGCAACAGGACCATAGAAGTCTGGAGCAAGGAACAGTTTGACGAAGGATTGGATCCTGAGACCAACGAAGTGATGAATCTGGATGAAGTGGCGGAAAGCATGGAACAGTATGGATTTTAAACATGTGCCCGTTTTGTACAAGGAATGTATCGAGAACCTTAAGATAAAGCCGGATGGCGTGTACGTGGATGGAACGCTGGGCGGCGGAGGTCACGCACTGGGGATCGGAGAAAGGCTGAGCGAAGAAGGACTGCTGATCGGGATCGACAGGGACAGGGATGCCCTGGAAGCTGCGGAAAAGAAACTGGACAAGCTGAAGTGCGAAAAGCTCCTGGTCCAGAGCACCTACGCAGAAATCAAGGATGTGCTAAAGGAAAACCGAGTGGACGGTATAGACGGAGCTCTTTTGGACATCGGGGTGTCATCCTTTCAGCTGGATAACAAGGACAGGGGATTCTCCTACATGCAGGATGCTCCGCTGGACATGAGGATGAACCGGGAAGACCGGTTTTCGGCATACGATGTGATCAACCGGTACGACAGGAAACAGCTTACGGAGATCATCAGAAAATACGGCGAAGAAAAATGGGCTTCGCGTATAAGTGAATTCATAGTAAAGAAAAGGGAAGATGGGGAGATCGAGACGACCGGGCAGCTGGTGGAAATCATCAAGGCTGCCATACCGGCATCGGCACGCAGAGAGGGACCGCATCCTGCCAAGAGAACGTTTCAGGCCATAAGGATCGAGGTCAACGGCGAGCTGGAGCAGCTGGAAAGAGCAGTGGATGAATTTTGCGACGTGCTGCTGCCGGGAGGAAGGCTGTGTATAATCACCTTTCATTCGCTGGAGGACAGGATAGTTAAAGAGGCATTTGCCAGGCGGCTGAACCCCTGCACCTGCCCCAAGGAATTTCCTGTCTGCGTGTGCGGCAAGGTGGCGGATGTAGTCAAGGTAACAGGAAAACCCATAATTTCAGGAGAAGAAGAGCTGGAAAGCAACCCCAGGGCGCGGAGTGCCAAGCTGAGGGTAATAGAAAAGAAGAGGTAATGACATGATAGAACCTGAAAGATGGTACGAGTATCAAAAAAGCTATCAGCGATACGGCTTTGACATGAAGCCGCAGCCTGAGCGCAAGGTCAGAACGCAGCGAAAGCGCACGATCAAAAAGGTTTCCATACCTTTTGGAAACGGTAAGAAGATCGCCCTTTCCATGGTTCTGGCAGTGGGCATAGTTATGATAGGATTGATCATCGTCACGGCATACTCCGCAAACGTACGATACAATATCAATACGGTCATCAAGGAAAATCAGGCGCTTATGGGAGAGATAGAGAACCTGCAGGTCAAGGTATACAGCGCCAACAACGTGGACTACATAGAAGGTAAGGCGACGGGAGAGCTTGGCATGACATATCCGGAAACGGCGAGCAGGGTGTATATAACCATGGAGGATATTCCGGAGGATGGATTTGCCGATATGCTCAAGGAAAAGGCATATAATTGATTTTCAGGAATAATTATAGTAAAGATAATTTAATTTATAAGCGTACCCGGACAGCTGAATAGTGATATGGATGTCCGGGGTTGTTTTTAAAGAGACAAAAAGCAGGGGACGATATGACAGCAACATCAAACAAGAGCAAAAGAAGTCTGGTCATAATTCTGTGTCTGGTTTTCGGATGCATTGCGGTTCTGGCGTTGAGACTGGGATGGATCCAGATCGTCAAGGGAAGCGAGTATTCGGATAAGGCAGTAGAGCAGCAGACTCGGGACACGCCCATCGAGGCAGAGCGAGGTGTCATATACGACACTAACGGCAAGGAGCTGGCGGTGAGCGTGACCTGTTATTCCATATGGGTAAGACCTACGGATGTGAAGAGCGGTGAGACGGAAAAGGAAACGGCAGAGAACATCGAGACAGTGACAAACAGCCTGTCGGAGATCCTGGGAATGGAATATGAAGAGGTGAAGTCACTGGTTACGAAGGAACAGAGCGTCGTCAGGATCAAAAAAGGCGTCGATAAGGACGTGGCGGATCAGATCAGAGAAGCCGGGCTGAAGGGCGTAGAGATCGCAGAGGACACCAAGCGGAACTATCCACTGGGGGCATTCGCAGCTCAGACTCTGGGGACGGTCACCGACGATAATACGGGACTATCGGGTTTGGAGCTGCAGTATAATACCTACTTGAGCGGTGTTGCCGGCAGATGGATCAACTATACGGACACCAGCGGCAACAGGCTTTCATACGGTGAAGAAAAGTACTATCAGGCAGAAGACGGGTACAGCATTGTGACCACCATCGACCAGGTGGTACAGCATTACACCGAGAAAGCTATCGAACAGGTAATGGAGACCACGAGCGCCGACGGCGCTATGGCGATAGTTATGGATCCAGAGACGGGAGATATTTTGGCGATGGCGCAGAGCCCGGAATTCGACCTCAACGACCCGAGGACGCCTCTGGACGAAGAGGAGCAGGAAAAGCTGGAGAGCATGTCGGATTCGGAGAAAACGACATATTGGAACCAGATGTGGAGAAATTCCCTGATCTGCGACGTCTATGAACCGGGATCCACATTCAAGCTGCTGACTACCGCTATTGCTCTGGAGGAAGACATAGCGGAAGTAGACGATAACTTCACCTGTACAGGGGAAATCGATGTGGCGGGTCAGACTTTGCACTGCTGGAGGACGGGAAGACCACATGGGACCCAGACTCTGAAGCAGGCGGTAGGAAACTCCTGTAACCCTGTTTTCGTGCAGCTGGCGACGAAGATCGGCATCGACACGTTCTATGATTATCTGGGGACCTTTGGGATCACAGGTACCACCGGTATAGACTTCCCGGGGGAGACTACGGCGCTGCTGCAGTCCAAGGATGCTGCGGGACCGGTGGGACTTGCTACTATAGGCTTCGGTCAGGGCGTTGCCTTGACACCGATACAGCTCATAACGGCAGTCAGCTCCTTCGGAAATGACGGTAAATTGATGCAGCCCCGCCTTGTCAAGGAGCTTCAGGATGCAGACGGCAACACTGTGGAGACCTTTGACAGCGAGGTGGTAAGGCAGACAGTATCGGAAGAAACAGCTCAGGAAATCTGTGATATAATGGAGTATGTAGTGGCAGAAGGTGGAGCAGGTACGGCTAAGGTGGAAGGCTTCAGGGTAGGAGGAAAAACCGGAACTGCCAACAAGCCGGATCCGAATACAGGCGGATACAGCGATGAGACATATTCATCATGTATCGCAATGGCGCCTATGGATGATCCGAAGGTGGCAGTATTGGTCATCGTGGACAATCCAAAGGGTGTAAAGTACGGCAGCGTTACGGCAGGTCCGGGAGTACAGCAGATAATGTCGGACACCCTCAGATATTTGAACATTTCTCCGGACGAAGAGAGCCAGAAGGAAGCGGCAGAAGAGAAAATTGAAGTCCCTGATGTTGTGGGAGAGAGCGTGAGCGAAGCTATCGGTATGCTGGGAGGAGCGTCCTTGTCCTACGATGCTGACGCAGATGCGGTAGCTCAGAGCGACTTTATCGTTACTAAACAGTATCCGGCAGCGGGTACGAAGGTGAAAAAGGGCAGTAAGGTTTATCTATATGAATAAGATGTCGATAAAAGAGATCCTGGAGGCGACCGGCGGTACGCTTTTACATAAAGGGAGCGAAAACTATATAACGGGAATAGAGCAGGATTCAAGAAAGTGCGGCAGCGGGGATATGTTTACGGCTATCATCGGCGAGAACCATGACGGGCACGACTACATCCGGCAGGTGCTGGATTCCGGCTGCGGGACTATCCTGGTATCACGGGACATAAGCGTCCAAGGGGCGGCTGGAGCGCAGGATATCGGCGGCTATGACGTCAATGTGATCCTGGTGGATGATACGGTCCACGCTCTGGGTCAGCTGGCGTCATACTACCTTGATACTCTCAATGTAAAGAAAGTGGCTGTCACCGGAAGCGTAGGCAAGACTTCCGTCCGTGACATGATCTACTATATACTCAGTGAGAAATACAATTGCGGCAGGAATATGAAAAACTACAACAATTTCATCGGTCTGCCCTTTTCTGTTTTTCAGTTCGACAGCGACACGGAGGTCGTGGTACTGGAGATGGGTATGGATCGGTTCGGCGAGATCGACAGACTGTCGGAGATAGTAAAACCTCATATAGGCGTGATAACTAATATCGGTATAGCCCACATTGAGCGTCTTGGCAGCAGGGAAGGGATATTCCGGGCGAAGATGGAGCTGGTGAATCACCTGGGAGAAGGCAGCGAAGACCGTGCAGCCCTGGTGTTTGCTTACGATGATGAGATGTTGACGAGGGAGAGTACCAAGGGAAACTACGACCAGATAGCTATCGGCGAAAATGGGAAAAGCGATTATATAATTTCTTCGGTTGACGATTTCGGTATTGAGGGTATACAATTTACGCTGGAGCATCTCGAGGAGAGCAGGCGGATCAGCTTGCCGGTGCCCGGTTATCACAATGCTGCCAATGCCTCTTTGGCGATAGCGGTAGGCAACTTGCTGGGCGTGACCACGGAGGAAGCGGTCAAAGGACTGGCGAAGACAGAACTGACCGGAAGCCGGCTCAGGCAGACCGGGAATGGCAAAATCAAGATCATCGATGACACCTACAATGCCACCCCGGATTCGGTGAAGAGCGCACTCAAGGTTTTAGAAAACAGCCCCGGCAAGAGAAAGATCGCCATACTGGGTGATATGTATGAGCTGGGCAGTGAAAGAGACCGCCAGCATTTCAACATAGGTGTATTCACCAGAATGCTGGAGATAGACTGGGTCGTTGCTGTCGGAGAGGCAGCGAAGAACATTGCCGATGGAGCAGCAGGCGGTACTGCGCAGGTAGCCTGGTTTGAAAAAAAAGAAGATTTTTATAGAGAAGTGGATCGATTTGCAGAGATTGGGGACATAATCTTAATTAAAGGTTCCAGGGGAATGAAAATGGAACAGATCGTAGAAAAACTTTTGGAACAGTAGGAGTTATCATGAATTACATCAGCATCGGAGTCATCATAATAACAGCGTTTTTGCTGTCCATGATCGTAACAAAACTGGAAATACCCGTATTGAAGAGCAAAGCAGGGCAGAATATAAGGGAGGACGGTCCGGAGTCCCATCTGTCGAAAGCGGGAACGCCCAGCATGGGAGGGATCGCCATCATCATCGGTACGGTGATCACAGCCGTAGCTTCGTCGCTGGTCCTGTCGGGAAATATGGCAGAAGTGACCGTGATCATTCTGGTGTTTGTCGGCTTCGGTCTGATCGGATTCTTTGATGACTACCTGAAGGTAATCAAGAGGAATAATTTGGGTCTTCGGGCCTATCAGAAATTCGGGCTGCAAATCGTGATTTCTGTGGCGCTGGCGGTGTACCTTGCCAACTATTCCATAGGCAGTACCCAGGTATATATACCTTTTGCGGATACCTACGTTGACTTTGGAATGTGGTATATACCGTTCATAGTATTCGTAGTGTTGGCAATGACCAATGCGGTGAATCTGACGGATGGACTTGACGGGCTCGCTTCAGGCGTCACTTCGTTCGTTTCTCTGTTTTTCGCCATCGCAGGGATCACTTACGGCATTGCGTCAGGCGCTTATTTCTGTGCCGCCATGTGCGGCGCATGCCTCGGGTTTCTCGTGTTCAACAAAAATCCGGCGAAAGTATTCATGGGAGATACGGGTTCTCTCGCACTGGGGGGAGGACTTGCCGCCGCTGCCATAGTCATGAAGCTGGAGCTGCTGCTGCCGATCGTAGGGCTGCTTTATGTGATCGAGGCGCTGTCCGTTATTCTGCAAGTAGGATACTTCAAAGCTACCGGAGGCAAACGGATATTTAAGATGGCGCCGATACATCACCATTTTGAAAAATGCGGGTTCAGCGAAGTCCAGGTAGTGATTTCGTTTTGGATATTTACCATAGTATGCTGTATCATAGGATTTGGCGTTATTTAGGAGATGATGTTTATGTCGAAGAATGATTCGGTAAAAATGAAGGATAAAAAAGTGCTGATCGTGGGAATGGGCAATTCAGGCAGGGCTGCTGCACAGGCCATGGTCAAATTGGGCGCACAGGTTGCCGTACAGGACAGTAAAAAGGAAGAGGACATAGATCCTCAGCTGCTGACGTTCCTGAAGGAAAAGTCGGTGACTTGTTATCTGGGGAGCAAGCCCCGGGATATAGGCAGCTTCGATATGCTGATCCTCAGCCCGGGAGTTTCCCCTCAGTTGGACTTCGTCTGTGAAGCCCGGGATAAAGGCGTAGAAATAATAGGAGAACTGGAGATCGCTTACCGGGTAGGCAGCGGGAACTACGTTGCAATCACGGGAACAAACGGCAAGACTACCACTACCACTCTGGTAGGAGAGATATACAAAGCCGCCGGCAGGGAAACATACGTTGTAGGCAATATAGGCGTTGCGGTGATTTCCAAAGCTTTGTCCGCCTCCGATGACAGCTGGCTGGTCACGGAGACCAGCAGCTTCCAGCTTGAGACCATCAAGGAATTCAGACCTGAGATTTCAGCCATACTAAACCTGACCCCGGATCATATGGACCGTCACAAGACCATGGCAAACTACGGCAGAGCAAAGGCGGAGGTGTTTAAAAACCAGGGACCGGACCAGTACTGTATCGTCAACTACGATGACAAGGAATGCTTCAAGCTGGCAGAAGCCTGCAATGCCAA
This sequence comes from Bacillota bacterium, assembly GCA_030526925.1. Lineage (GTDB taxonomy): Bacteria > Bacillota > Clostridia > Peptostreptococcales > Anaerovoracaceae > Lentihominibacter. The sequence goes on from JAUNBU010000003.1 coordinate 16,217, forward strand.
GGTCATACCTTTTAGCAGGAAAGAGCAGCTTTCCATGGGAGCGTATGTGGCGGATGGTAAGATCCTTGTCAAGGACGAAGCAGGTGCGGTCGTTGAAATTTGCAGAGCAGACGAACTGCAGATCCCCGGCAGCCACAACCTGGAAAATGCACTGGCGTCCTGCGCCATCGCTTTTTTCGGAGGGATAGGACCGGAGATCATCGGGAAGGTATTGAAAAGCTTCGGAGGTGTGGAACACAGGCTGGAGCTTTGCAACGAAATCGACGGCATCAAATTCGTCAACGATTCCAAGGGGACAAATCCGGAGGCTGCAATAAAAGCCATCGAGGCCATGGGAAAAAACATCGTTCTCATTGCAGGAGGATATGACAAAGACTCATCCTTTGAGGAGTTCGTGGGAGCTTTTGATAGAAAGGTAAAGGCTCTGATGCTTTTAGGAAAGACGGCGACCAAGATCAAGGACGCTGCCGAGAGCGCAGGGTTTACAAACTCCATCATTCTAAAAGACATGGAGGCGTGTGTGAGAGAAGCCTACCGCATAGCACAGCCGGGCGATGTAGTACTGCTTTCGCCTGCGTGCGCCAGCTGGGATATGTATACCAGCTTTGAGCAAAGGGGAAAACATTTTAAGTCTTGTGTTCAAGCACTGGAAAGGTAGCGGACAGAATTGGAAAACAAGGTTAAAGGGAAAAAAAGCAAATTGAGATCAGGGGATTTTTTACTGGTGCTTCTGACCATGATATTGGTCATCTTCGGGTTGATCATGGTGTTCAGCGCCAGCTATTACTATTCAATCAGTCAGGATGGAACGGCATACAGCTACTTGCGCCGACACGGTCTATGGGTGATACTGGGCTTCGGGCTCATGGTTTTCGGAGCTGCGTTTGATTACAGAAAGTACAAGGCGCTCGCAATTCCCGGACTCATCGTAAGCGTCATTCTTTTGGTTCTGATCTTCACGCCGCTGGGGCATGAAGCTAATTCAGCTGTAAGGTGGCTCAAGGTGGGTCCCGTTACGATCATGCCGGGTGAGCTTGCCAAGCTGGCTGCCATCATATTCACGGCATGGTTTCTCAGCGAAAGACCTGAGCGTATCAAATCCTTTACGAGAGGGATACTGCCGCTGCTGGCAGTTGCGGGCGTATATGTGGGGCTGATCATAAAACAGCCTAATTTATCAACAGCTATCACGGTCTGCGGTATAATCGTTGCCATGATGCTTGTGGCGGGAATGAAGTGGAGATACTTTATCGGCGCTGCGGGAGTAGGGGCGGCAGGCATAGCAGGGATCGTACTGTTCATGAAGGACAGTTATTGGTACAACAGGCTTACCAGTTTCACTGATCCTTTCGCAGATCCGTTGAATGAAGGATACCAGGCGGTCCAGTCCTTGTTGGCGCTTGGCTCGGGCGGACTGTTCGGAGTCGGTCTCGGCAAGAGCGTGCAGAAAAATCTTTACTTGCCTGAACCCCAAAATGACTTTATACTGGCTATAATAGGAGAAGAGCTTGGATTCGTCGGACTGCTGCTGCTGTTGGCGGTGTACTGCCTATTTCTGTGGCGTGGTACGCATATTGCCATCAATGCACCGGATCAGTTCGGCATGCTGTTGGCATCGGGCATCGTTTTGATGGTAGCTATACAGGTGATACTGAACGTGGCGGTAGTGACATCTTCAATGCCGCCAACGGGAATAAACCTGCCGTTTATAAGCTATGGAGGAAACGCCCTGCTCATATTCATGTTTTCAGCAGGAGTGCTGGTCAACATATCCAGGCATGAGCCAAAGAGTACAGGAGTCGATTAAATGAGAGTGATAATGTCAGGCGGAGGAACAGGAGGTCACATATATCCTGCCATCGCCATCGCAGATGAAATCAAAAAACGTGATAAGGATGCAGAGATCCTGTTTGTAGGCGCAGAGAAGGGGCTGGAGAAAAAAATAGTTCCGGAAAGCGGCTACGATATAGAGCTGATAACTGTAGAGGGAATCGACAGAAAAAACCTGCTGAAGAATGTGAAGGTGTTTCACGACCTGAGGAAGGGAAGCGGCAAAGCAAAGAAGATCATAGAAGAGTTTCGCCCGGATGTTGTCATAGGTACGGGTGGATATGCCAGTGCGCCGGTGGTACGGATGGCACAGCGCATGAAAATACCGACTTATATCCACGAACAAAATGCCTTTCCGGGCATAACCAATAAAATGCTGGAAAACCACGTGAACAAGGTGTTCTTGGGATTCGAAGAAGGATCGCGCTATTTTAAGCAGGTGGAGAAGCACGTGGTTTCAGGGAATCCTGTGCGGGAAAATTTCGCCAGACAGGATAAAGCAGAAGCGAGAAAGCAGCTGGGCTTCAAGGCCAGGGATTTCGTGCTGCTGGCATTTGGAGGGAGCCAGGGCGCAGGCAGGATCAACAAGGCCATGATGAAGGTGATAGAGACATTCAACGGAGTAAAGGGCTTTCAGATCTGTCTTGCTACCGGCAACTTCTATTACGACGCTATATTGGATGAGCTTGCGGACAGAGGGATCGAGCTCGGGGACAACGTGAAGATCATGGAGTACATCCACAACATGGATCAGTATCTGGCGGCTTCCGATCTTGTCATCAGCAGGAGCGGAGCGCTTACTGTGGCGGAGGTAACGGTATGCGGTAAACCTGCCATTTTCATCCCGTCGCCACTTGTCACGGGAGACCATCAGTACCATAATGCCAGAGCCGTATCGGAAAAGGGCGGGGCAATGGTAATTGAGGAGAAAAACCTGGAGAATGAAAAACTGGTTTCGACCATTTTGAGCTTAAAAAACAATCCGGAGATACTGAAGGATATGTCAAAGAAAAGCCTGCAATGTGCGCCGGTGGATGCGGCAGGTATTATATGCGATGCAATAGATGATGATCTTGAGATACAGTAACGACTGACGCACCTCCCACATATTATGAAATATGTTTTGGAGGTGTTTTTTTGGAAAAGTATCACATAGAAGGCGGCGTACCCTTAAGGGGCGAAGTAGATATTTCGGGAGCCAAAAACGCAGCGCTGCCCATACTGGCAGCATCGGTCATGACGAAGGGCGAGAACTGCTTTACATGCTGCCCTGAAATATCCGATGTTGACAGCATGGTCAGGATACTGGAAGCTCTTGGCTGTTCCATCAGGCGGGATGGGGAGACCATGGCAGTGGATGCGACCGGGCTGTCGGACTGGAGGATACCGGATCATTTGATGAAGGAAATGCGGTCCAGCGTCTTTCTGGCAGGTTCCCTGTTGGCAAGGTGTGGTGAAGCGGTCATCAGCAATCCGGGAGGATGCAACATAGGCAAACGGCCCATAGACATACATATCAAGGGGCTTAAAGCGCTGGGCGCTGTTGTGGAGCGTCACACTGACAGCATAGTTCTCAAAGCGGATAAATTAAAGGGGACGCACATAAGACTGGATTACCCCAGCGTGGGTGCCACCGAAAATTTGCTGCTTGCGGCGACTGCTGCCCAAGGCACGACCATCATCGAAAACAGCGCCAGGGAACCGGAGATCACGGATCTGCAGGAATACATCAACCGGTGCGGCGGTAGGGTTTTCGGTGCGGGGACGGGAAGGATCGTCATCGAAGGGGGCATGAAGCTCGCAGGCAGCGACCACAGGATCATAGGTGACAGGATCGAAGCGGGCTCCTATTTGCTGATGGCCATGGGAACAGGCGGAGAAGTTTTCCTTAGAGGCATCAAAGCAGAGCCCATCGGAAGCCTCATTGAAGTTTTGGAGAGCGGCGGATACAGTATCAAAGAAGACGAGGGAGGAGTGTGGGCACGCTCAAAGGGACACGGTCTCGTAAGCTGCCGAGTGACCACTAAACCTTATCCGGGGTTCCCTACAGATCTGCATCCACAGCTGGCGGCTTTTCTCACCGCCAATGGGAAATCATCCTCTATCGAAGAGACGATCTTCGAAAATAGATTTAATTATGCAAAACAATTGGTAAAAATGGGCGCAGATATTGAAATATTAGAAAAAAAAGTTATAATAGGGAGTAACAAGATATTGTATGGTGAGAAAATCACGGCGGAGGATCTTCGCGGTGGTGCGGCGCTGATTATTGCTGGTCTCATGGCGACAGGGGACACTATCGTACAAAACACTAGATATATTAAGAGAGGATACAGCAGGCTAAGCGAGAAAATCGGTTTGCTTGGCGGGAAAATACGGGAATATGAGTAGAGAGAATCGTTCCGAAAAGAGCACCAGAAAAAAGAAACGCCGCAAGAAACGATATTTACTGCGTTTTTTCGTGTTCATCCTGATCTGCGTAGGCATCTATTTTATCCTGCATATCGATTATTTTGATGTTAAGGGTATTGCCGTAGCGGGAAACGAAGAGATTTCCGATGATGAAATATTGAAGCTGTCGGAGCTTGAGCCGGGTGAGAATATCTTCGATGTCCATCCCTGGTTCGCCGAACGACGGATAAAGAAGAATCTGTACGTGGAGGACGTGGAGGTCAACAGGAAGCTGCCCGATCAAATCGTGATCGTGGTGGAGGAACGGACGGGCAAGGCGCAGTTTTTGATGGGCAAGAAATACGTGGTTACAGATAATGACGGCATGGTTCTGGAGATCGCTCCGGAGGAGAGAAAGGCCACCGTCGTTGAAAATGTAGAGGTTAACGAGGCCAAGGTAGGCAAGACCATAAAAGTCAAGGAAGAGAAGATATACGACAAGGCTATGAAGATAACTCAGGCGGCCCAGGAGGGAGATCTGTACTTTAAAAGGATCAACATCCGGGGAAACAGGGTTGAAGCGTATATCTACGATGGACTCGTGTGCAAGGGCAAATATGATAACCTGATGGAAGCTATCGAATCGGGGGCGCTTAAATCGGTGGTGTTCGACCTTTATCAAAATGGCACCGAGAGCGGCGTTATCAACATTGGCAGCAATAATTATTGTTCCTTTACGCCATAAAATTTGTGTGTTATAATTATCTGAGTATAAAAATTATGGGAGGTACTTCTGAATGTTACAATTTGAGATGAATGACTCGACGCTGCAGGAGATAAAAGTCATCGGTGTTGGAGGCGGCGGATGTAACGCAGTTAACAGGATGATAGAAGGGGGAATGCGAGGCGTGACCTTTGTTGCCGTGAATACGGACAAGCAGGCCCTCGCCAGAAGCAAGGCTGAAACCAAGATACAGATCGGGGAGAAGCTTACGAAAGGTCTGGGTGCAGGAGGCAATCCGGAAATCGGCCAGAAATCCGCAGAAGAAAATTTAGAGGATCTGGAAAAATTCATTGCCGGATCGGATATGGTTTTCGTTACCTGCGGCATGGGCGGAGGTACCGGAACAGGGGCAGCTCCTATAATTGCAAAAATCGCCAAGGATCTGGGCATACTCACCGTAGGAGTGGTGACCAAACCATTCCGCTTCGAAGGCAAGAAGCGAGGAGAACATGCGGAGCTTGGCATTAAATTCTTGAAGAAATACGTGGACTCCCTGGTGGTAGTTCCAAACGATAAGCTCCTTGAAACCGTAGAAGAGCAGACGTCACTGCTGGAAGCCTTTGAGCTGGCTGATGATGTTCTGAAGCAGGGTGTTCAGGGTATCTCGGATATCATCGTAGATGATGCACTGATCAATCTGGACTTTGCCGACGTTACGACTATCATGAAGGACAGAGGCATCGTACATATGGGCGTTGGAAAAGGCAGAGGAGAAACCAAGCTGGAAGACGCGGTGAGAGGTGCGGTAGACAGCCCGCTTCTTGAGACAAAGATCTCCGGCGCCAAGGCTGTGCTCATCAATATCACGGGCGGACGTGATCTGACCATGTTTGATGTGGACAAGGTTGCTACGCAGATAGACGAAGAAGCAGACAGCAATGCCATCATCATCCTCGGTGCATCCATCAAGGAACAGATGCAGGATGAGATCGCAGTAACGGTGATCGCTGCAGGCTTCGGTCCGTCCAGAAGCGTGGACATCCTAAACAGCTCCGTCATTCCGAATGCACAGGAAGATGGATCCGATCAATACAATAATAACGATGAAGGTACAAACGAAACAGGCGGCGATACTTACAAAGGCGCATCAGGGATAGACATTCCGACCTTTTTAAAGAGATAGAGGAAAGGCAGCAGATCACAATAGCCGGGTTGAACCGGCTATTGTTCTGTGAGTAACTCCCTATGAAAATAATTGAATCCAAAGACAATCCCATATACAAGCTGGCAATAAAGCTGACCAGAAAAAAATACAGAGACGAGACGGGGCTTTATCTGATAGAGGGAAGAAAGCCGGTAGAAGACGCATTTGCAACAGGAACAGGGATCGACACAGTGTTTCTGTGCGAAGGCAGCAGAGAAGATGTCAAGCTTTCCCGGGAGGGTACGGTTGTACTGGATCGTAAGCTGTTTAGAAATCTTTCCGATACGGAATCATCCCAGGGTATGATAGCCATAGCAAAGAAAAAAAACTACGATCTTAAATTTTTCCTTGAGGAAATTTTGCAGGATAAACAAAACCTGATAATAATCGACAGGCTGCAGGATCCGGGGAATACAGGAACCGTCATCAGAACGGCAGAGGCTGCCGGGTATGGCGGTATCGTTCTTCTAAAGGGGAGCGCAGATGTCTACGCACCTAAGATCGTAAGGGCAGCAGCGGGATCTCTTTTCAGGATGCCCATCGTCTATGGGGAGCAGCAGGAAGTCATCCGTATGCTCAAAAAAGCCGGGAAGAAGCTGACAGCAGCATCTCCGGATGCGAAGATGATGTATAGGGATGCGGACCTGAGTGAAGACATAGCTCTGATCATCGGCAACGAAGGTCAGGGGATAGACAGGGAGCTTATGGCTTCCGCAGATATGAAAGTGAAGATCCCCATGGCGGGATCCATAGAGTCGCTGAATGCGGCAGTTGCGGCGGGCATACTAATGTATCAGTCGCAGAAGATAAAATCAGATGAGAGGTAAACGATAATGCAAGCTCAGTTGGACAAAATACTGGAAGAAGCCAAGGCGCAGCTTAAAGAAGCGGCGACTATGGCTCAGACCGATGAGATCAGGGTCAAGCTGCTGGGAAAAAAGGGCAAGCTGACGGAGATCCTGAGAGGTATGGGTAAGCTGTCGCCGGAGGAGAGAAAATCCACGGGACAGATGGCAAACAAAGTTCGCTCTGAAATAGAGCAGCTGCTTGAGGAAAAATTCGAAGCGGTGAAGGCGGCAGCCAAAGAAGCTCAGTTCAGGCTGGAGAAGCTGGACGTTACAGAGCCGGGAAAAGAGACCATACTGGGTGTGAAACACCCGCTGACGATTACGATAGAAGAGATTTCAAAGGTCTTCACGAATATGGGATTTTCCATTGCAGAAGGACCCGAAGTGGAGACTGTGTTCAATAATTTCGATGCCCTCAACGCAGGACCCAATCATCCGTCGCGCGACATGACGGACACCTTCTATATCACGGAAGACATCCTGCTCAGGACCCAGACATCTCCTGTACAGGCGCGGGTACTGATGAAGGAAAAGCCGCCTATAAAGATCATATCTCCGGGAAGATGCTTCAGATGTGATACGCCGGATGCCACTCATTCGCCTATGTTCCATCAGGTGGAGGGGCTGGTGGTGGACGAAGGCGTCACCATGGCAGACCTGAAGGGGACCCTGGACAGCTTTGCCAAGCAGTTGTTCGGATCCGAGACCAGGACCAAATTCAGACCTCATCACTTCCCATTCACCGAGCCAAGTGCAGAGATGGATGTTTCCTGCTTCAAGTGCGGCGGCAAGGGCTGCAGGGTATGCAAGGGAAGCGGCTGGATCGAGATCCTGGGCTGCGGTATGGTGCATCCTAATGTATTGAAGGTTGGGAATCTGGATACGGAGAAGTACACGGGATTCGCCTTCGGTATGGGTGTGGAGCGAGTTGCCATGCTCAAGTACGGCGTAGACGATATCAGATTGTTTTATGAGAACGATATGCGTTTCATAAATCAGTTCAAATAGGAGGAAAATCGATGTTAGTTCCCATTGAATGGCTAAAAGATTATATAGATTTGGATGTTTCAACCGAAGAATTCTGTGACAGGATGATAATGTCCGGCTCCAACCTGGAAACATGCGAGCATTTCTGTGAAGAAATAGAAAACGTAGTGGTTGGCAGGATAGATAAGATCGAGAAGCATCCTGATGCAGACAAGCTGGTAGTGTGCCAGGTGAACGTAGGCAAGGAAGAACCGGTGCAGATAGTTACGGGGGCGCCTAATGTTTTTGAAGGGGCGTTGGTTGCCGTGGCTCTTCACAAGAGCAGGATCCCGGGACCGCTGCACGGCCAGCCGAAGCAAGAGGGCGGCGTGAAGATCACCAAGGGTAAGCTTCGCGGTGTTGAATCCTTCGGGATGCTGTGTTCCGCAGGAGAGTTGGGATTTGAGGACAAAGTTGTTCCCGTTGCTCATAAGGATGGCATCTGGATCTTGGAGGATGAATATCCTCTGGGCATGGACTTCGCCGAAGCGTTGGGGCTGAAGCAGGCGGTGGTGGATTTTGAGATCACGCCGAACAGACCTGACTGCCTTGCTATGGTAGGGATGGCGAGAGAAGCAGCAGCTACGTTCAAGAAGACGTTCCGGTATCCGGATACGGTCATCGAAAAAGAAAACGGAACGGGCAAAACGTCGGATTACGTATCAGTGAAGATAAACAACCCTGAAAACTGCAAACGCTACGTGGCAAGGATCGTGACGGATGTCAAGGTACAGCAGTCTCCATGGTGGCTCCAGAAGCGGCTCATGTATGCAGGCATGAGACCTATCAATAATATCGTAGATATTACCAACTTCGTTATGCTGGAGTACGGTCAGCCGATCCACGCCTTTGACATAAACCAGGTGAAGGGCGGGACCATCATAGTGGAGAATGCAGCGGAAGGCGAGAAGTTCACCACGCTGGATAATAACGAGCGAACACTGACCAAGGATATGCTCCTCATCAAAGACGCAGAGCGGGGCATCGCCATCGCAGGCGTCATGGGAGGGCTCAATTCGGAGATCGAGGAGGATACCACCACCATCATCGTGGAATCAGCCAACTTTAACGGAGACAGCGTTCGCGCCACATCCAAAAAGCTGGGGCTGAGAACGGAAGCATCCTCAAGATTCGAGAAAGGCATCGATCCTAACTTGTGCGAAGCTGCTGCCGACAGGGTATGCAGGCTGATAGAGCTTACGGGAGCAGGCAGGGTATGCCAGGGAAGCGTAGACGCTTATCCGGCGCCGGAAACGGCAAAGACCATCGATATCAGAGTGGATCGTATCAATCACGTGCTGGGCATCAATATCAGCCGTGGTGAGATGCAGGAGATGTTGGAAGGTCTGGAGATCAAGGTAGAAGGGACCGACAACATCATGACGGTGACACCGCCTACCATCAGGCAGGATCTGCTGGAAGAGGAAGACTACATCGAAGAGGTGGCAAGACTCTACGGCTATGACAAGCTGCCTGTGACCCTGACGAAAGATAATTCGGAAGCAGGAATGCCGCGGGAAAAGGAACTGAGAGATCTGGCGAGAGACTCCCTGTGCGGCATGGGATTAAACGAGATACAGACATATTCCTTCGTCAGCCCGAAGGGCGTTGATAACGTAAGGATCCATGAGGATTCCTGGGAAAGGGATTTTGTCAAGATCATAAATCCGCTGGGAGAAGAAAACTCGGTGATGAGGACCATACTTACGCCGAATATGCTGGAGGTGCTGGGGAGAAACTATTCCCGCAACATCGAAAAGGTGAGAGCCTTTGAGATCGGCAACACCTTTACGGCAAGTCTGATCAACAAGGACAAGCTGCCTGACGAGCAGTATTCTCTCTGCATTGGAGCCTACGGCAAGGCCGAAGATTTTTACAGTCTGAAGGGTGTGATCGAGGAACTGCTCAGGGTGGTAGGTATCAGAAAACCGATCTTCATCGCAGAATCTGAATACGGGGTGTACCATCCCGGCAGGTGTGCACGCATCTGTGTGGAGGCATCTCCTGAGATGAAGGCTGCCGGTGAAGAATACGAAGAGTTGGGCATCATGGGTGAGGTACATCCGGACGTAGCCGGCAAGTACGGAATGGACGGCGTCAGGATATACTGCTGTGAATTGATGTTTGATGCAGTCATCAGACATTCCGATACGGAGATAGTCTATACGCCTCTGCCGAAATACCCGTCCACATCAAGGGATATAGCTTTGCTTGTTGATGAAGACATGGAAGTTGGCAGGATAGAAGAGATAATAAGGGAACAGGGAAAGAAGATCCTGGAAAGCGTCAAGCTGTTCGATGTGTACAGAGGAGAACAGGTAGAAGAAGGGAAGAAGAGCGTGGCGTTCGCTCTCACATATAGAGATAAGGATAAAACTTTGACTGACGAGGATGTGGCAGAGGTTCATAATACGGTGTTGCGTGCTCTTAAGGAACGGCTCAATGCAGTCCTGAGAGAAATGTAGGAGAGATTCGTATGGAAAACAACAGGGTAAAAGTAAAGATCTATGGTCAGGAATACGTGATCGCAGGGGAGCGACCGAAGGAAGAAATCATCCAAGTAGCAGCTCATGTGGATATGAAGATGCAGGAGATCGCCGAGGCGGCTTCCGCTGCGGGGGCAACGCCGGCCAACATATCCGTGCTGTCGGCTGTCAACATCGCCAGCGAGTATTTCCAGATGCTTGACGAGATGGAAGAGCTGAAACGAATGAATATGCAGCTGGAGAAGGATGCACAGCACTACGTGCAGCTGTGGGATGAATCAAAGAAGAACTACGCCGAGTACAAGGAAGAGACACAAGCGATCGTCCTGCAGAAGGATGAGCTGATGAGCCAGCTGCGGAGCAAGGACGCTGAGATCCAGCAGCTGCAGGAGGCTGTGCAAAACGCCCAGTCCCAGGCACAGCACAACATGGACGGCGTGCTGAAGGAGATCGAAGAGAAGTGCAGAGAACTTGAAAACAGCTTCTTCGATCTTCAGATGGAAAACCTCCAGTTGAAGAAAGAACTGGAAAACTACAAGCAGAATATCGGATAATCTTAGATGAAAGAAAAGACATTAATTGTTCTGGAATATAATAAGATAACAGAGATGCTAAAAGCGCAGGCAGGCTCCGAGATGACACGAAATCTCATTTCGGAGCTGATGCCTTCTGATGATGTGTCTCAAATAAGGGATCGCCAAAGAGAAACCACGGAAGCGGTAAGGCTCATCAACTACAAGGGCCCCTTACCTGTCGGTGGTTTTTATGATATTGAAGACAGTGTTTCGCTGGCGCGAAAGGGCGGAGCCTTGACCATGGCCCAGCTGCTGCGGATCCTTTACAACATGAAGACCGCGGAGCGGGTAACAGCCTTTCTCAAAGGAGATGTACCTGAGAACATAGAGGCCATCCTCGCCATAGGAGAGCTGATCGCTGTCCACAAGGGATTGTCGGAAGATATCGACAGGTGCATCCTGTCGGAGGATGAAATGGCGGACAACGCCAGTCCGGAGCTGAGAAGCATCAGGCGTGCTATAGTGAGGCAGAACGAAGCATTAAAGGCGAAGATGAATCATATACTTAATTCTGCGGACAACAAGACGATTCTGCAGGATTCCATCGTCACCATGCGAAACGGCAGATACGTGATACCGGTCAAGCAGGAGCACAGAAACAGCGTGCCGGGCATAGTCCACGATCAGAGCGGTACGGGCGCCACACTTTTTATAGAGCCTCAGGCAATCGTTAATCTTAACAATGAGCTTCGTCAGCTGGAGCTGGAAGAGAAGGCTGAAATCAACAGAATACTGGCTGAGCTTTCTGCAGGCGTTTCCGAGCATTATCACGACCTGGTCAACAACCAGAAGCTGCTTACAGAGCTGGATCTTTTTATGGCGAAGGGGAAGCTGTCCATTGCCATGAACGGGGAAGAACCGGAGATCAACGAGGAAGGAATCATGGAGCTGAAAGCTGCTGCCCATCCCCTCATCGACAGGGAGAAGGTGGTGCCTGTAGATATAGAGATCGGCAGATCCTATAACACGCTGGTGATCACCGGACCAAACACGGGCGGCAAGACGGTGACGCTGAAGACGGCGGGGCTGCTGGCTCTCATGGCACAGACAGGACTTCATATCCCCGTTGCTCCCGGAAGCAAGCTGCCGGTATATAAGAACATTTTCGCAGATATCGGGGATGAGCAAAGCATCGAACAGAGCCTTTCTACATTTTCATCCCACATGACCAACATAGTCGAGATAGTACAAGAAGCGGGAAAAGGCTGCCTGGTGCTGCTGGATGAGCTGGGGGCAGGCACCGATCCTACGGAGGGCGCTGCGCTTGCCATTTCTATTTTAGAAAAGCTGGCTGCCACCGGAGCCTCTTCAATCGCCACGACCCACTATACGGAACTGAAGAAGTACGCCATTTCCACGGAAGGCGTGGAAAACGCCTCCATGGAGTTTGACATAGAAACATTGAGACCAACCTACAGGCTGACCATCGGTATACCGGGCAGGTCCAACGCTTTTGAGATTTCCAGGAAGCTGGGACTGCCGGCAGAGCTGACCGACAGAGCCAGGACCTTGCTGGAGACAGGAGACATCGCCTTCGAAGACGTGATTTCATCACTGGAGGAAGACAAGAAGCGTGCAGAAGAAGAGCGGGACGAAGCCATGATGATCAATGCGTCCATGAAGCGGCAGAAGGAAGAGCTGGAGGAAAAGACAAAGAAGTTCGAGCAGCAGAAGGAAAAGGAGCTGGAGCGAGCCAGAGAACAGGCGAGGGAGATCATCAGGGAAGCTAAAGAGGTTTCCGCAGAGGTCCAGGAGGAGCTGAAAGAGCTTGCCAAGCTGGAGAGCTTGGGAGAGAGAAACCTGAAGTTCGATGAAAACAGACGGCGGCTCAGAGAAGTTGAGAATAAAAACAGAAGCACCATCAAGCGGGAGACCAACGAAAATCCGGTGGATCCCGAGCAGCTTCGTCTGGGAGACAGGGTGAAGATCTTGACTCTGGGGCAGAATGGAGAGATCATATCCCTGCCCGACGACAGAGGAGAGATGCAGGTCCAGGTGGGCATCATGAAGATCGGCGTGAAGATCACCGATATCATGCTCATCGATCAGGGAAAGCCGAAAAAGAAGCAAAAATACAACGCCTACGGCAGCCTTTACAGAAAAAAAGCGCAGAATATCGCAACTTCCATCGATGTGAGAGGAAAAAGTCTTGACGATGCGGTGATGGATGTGGAAAAATATATAGATGATGCGTTCATATCGGGGCTGGAGGAAGTGACCGTGATCCACGGTCGGGGCGAAGGCATCCTGCGAAAAGGGATCCAGCAGGCGCTGAAGAGACATAAGAATGTCAAGAGCTTCCGAAAAGGCGGATATAACGAAGGCGGAGACGGCGTCACCGTCATAAAATTGAGATAAAGCATCTGGGGATCACAGGTGAAAAGAATAAGGTGAAGGAGAAATAAGATGATCAGTTACAAGGAAAAAATCGCAGACATTCTCGATCCACAGATCGAGGGACTGGGAAAAGAAGAAATCGTGGCGATGATCGAATCGCCGGCAGACAGCAAGATGGGAGACTATGCGCTTCCGTGTTTTAAGCTGGCTAAGATCCTGAGAAAGGCGCCGCCGATGATAGCTAAGTCCATCGCAGAAGCCATAGAAGGGGAAGCCATCTTTGAAAAGGTAGAAAGCGTCAACGCCTACGTCAATATGTTCGTGTCCAAAGCGGAATTTGCAGGCGCTGTTGTGGGAGATGTGCTGGAAAAGGGCGATGCTTACGGCAGAAGCGATCTTGGCGCCGGCAGGAAGGTCATCGTTGAGTACTCCTCTCCTAATATTGCGAAGCCTTTCCATATCGGACACATAAGAAGTACGGTTATCGGCAATTCGATTTACAAGATATATGATTTTCTGGGGTACGATACCATTAGGATCAATCACCTGGGGGACTACGGGACCCAGTTTGGCAAGATGATATGCGCCTACAGAAGATGGGGAAACAGAGAAGATGTTATCAAAGCGCCGATCAAATCCTTGCTTTCCTATTACACCAAATTCCACGAGGAATCGGAGAAGGATCCGAGGCTGGAGGACGAGGCGAGAGCCATCTTTACCAGACTGGAGCACGGGGAAAAGGAAGAGATGGAGCTTTGGCAGTGGTTCAGGGACGAAAGCTTGAAGGAGTTCAACAGAGTCTACGATATGCTGGGGATCACCTTTGACTCCTATGCCGGTGAAAGCTTTTATTCCGACAAGATGCCGAGATTCGTCAAGGAGCTGGAAGAGAAAGGGCTGCTTGAAGAGGATAAGGGCGCCAATATCGTAAGGCTTGATGAGTACGACCTGCCGCCTGCACTCATCACCAAGTCCGACGGCTCTACCCTTTACATCACAAGGGACATTGCGGCTGCCGTTTACAGGAAGGAACACTACGATTTCTATAAGAACATCTACGTGGTGGCGTCTCAGCAGAATCTGCATTTCCAGCAGTGGATACAGATCGTGGAGCTGCTGGGCTACGACTGGGCAAGGGACTGCGTTCATATCCCGTTCGGGCTTGTCAGCATGGAGGATGGGACCATGTCTACCAGAGAAGGCAGGGTGATTTTCCTGGAGGATGTTCTCAACAGGGCTGTAGAGCAGACAAAGCAGATCATCAGAGAGAAAAACGTCAACACGGAGAACATAGAGGAAACGGCGAAGGAAGTCGGTATCGGCGCTGTAGTATTCAATGAGCTTTCCAATTACAGGATCAAGGATTATGTCTTCTCCTGGGACAATGTGCTCAACTTCGAGGGGGAGACGGGACCATATGTCCAGTATACTCACGCCAGGGCTTGCAGTATTTTGAGAAATGCAGGAGAAGAAATAGTTGCCAAGGCTAAGGCGGGATTTGACGCTAAGTATATCACTTCGGAAACGGCACATACGCTGAGCAAGCTGATCTACGAATTCCCGGATGTGATCGTGGAGGCAGGGGAGAAATATGAGCCGTCCATCGTCACCAGACATGTGGTAGATATGGCACAGGCTTTCAATAAGTTCTACCATGACGAGCATATTTTGGTGGAGGATGAAGCGGAGAAGGTTGCCAAGGTGGCGCTTGTCATCGCAGCCAGGACTGCCATCAAGAACGGCCTGGGGCTTTTGGGAATGAAGGCTCCCGAAAAGATGTAAAGACGACGAAGAAAAACAGCGAGAATAAAAGGAGCATTTATGCGATACGAAGGAAACATATTCAGACCGCCCAGTGAAGCCTACAGCCTGCTGGTGCAGGTGACCATCGGCTGCACCCATAACAAGTGTACCTTTTGCAGCATGTACAAGGATAAGAAATTCAGAGTGAGAAAGCCGGAAGAGGTGTTGGAAGACCTGGCCTGGGCGAGAGGACACTACAGGAGAGTGGAGCGGATATTCCTGTGCGACGGGGATGCGCTGGCACTTTCCAATAACAGACTGCTGCCGATCTTAAGGCACATCTCGGAAAATTTCCCGGAGTGTGAACGTGTCACGGTCTACGGCAGGGCATCGGATGCTTTGAAAAAGAGCGACGAGGAAATGCGCCAGCTTTACGAAGCGGGCATAACCATGGTCTATCTGGGAGCCGAGTCGGGAAGCGAGAAGGTTCTTGAGAATATCTGCAAGGGAGAGACCAGGCAGGAGTTGATCGACGGCGTGAGGAAAATCGAAAACTGCGGGATGCAGGCGTCGGTCACCTTCATTTCAGGGCTTGCAGGCAAAGACGGATGGGAGGATCACGCCATCCAGACGGGGACCATGATCAGCGAAATGGAGCCGTCATATGTGGGGCTTCTCACGCTGATGGTAGAGCCGAATGTGCCTATGGCGAAGGAAATCGA
The DNA here is from genome assembly GCA_030526925.1 of Bacillota bacterium. GTDB lineage: Bacteria > Bacillota > Clostridia > Peptostreptococcales > Anaerovoracaceae > Lentihominibacter. The sequence goes on from JAUNBU010000003.1 coordinate 32,103, forward strand.
ATCAGGCAGGCTGAAGCTGCTGTCTGCGGAAGAGGTCATGGCGGAGACGCTGCTGATGCTGAAGAACACCGACGTTACGAAAAAGTGCGTTTTCAGAAGCAACCATGCGTCCAATTATCTGTCTCTTCGCGGGAATCTCCCTGATGACAGGGAGAAGATGATGGCGCTCCTGCGAAAGGCTATGGAGAATCACGATATGTTCAAGGATGAGAGGTTCAGAGCATTGTAAGAAAAAAGGTTATACAGGTTTACAGGTTAGTTTCAGATCAGTTTGGAAGGAAAGGCGAAGATGATCGCCGGGTATAGTATGAGTAAAGAAAAGAGAAATATTGCCCAGAGTATGGGAATCACCAGAACCGTTGTAAGATCCAGAGAAGAGTCGGATATCCAGCTTCGGGAAGATCGCGTAGGTAAGTATTTCAGAAAGTACTTAAGCCGTTTTGTGTTTGTGGAATTTTCCGAAGAATTCATGGCGCGTTCCAAAGCGGGAGACCTGATGCGAGGTGTTCCCATCCCGCTTCGTAAAAAGGAGATCAAGGAGTTTGCGGGAGGAGACGGAATACCGATGCTGGTGATCGCGGAGAACATGGCATGGGTCATGGGCTGTGATCCTCATTTCAAGCATACCAAGGATTATGTGGCCATCCTTTCAAAGCTGTATAACTATAAGATCTATGAGGGGATGATGAAGGAAGGAAGAGATGCGGCGGAGCGTGGCGATATGGATAACGCCTGCATCCACTTCAGAGCGTCCCTTTGCATGAAATACGATTACCTCCACGGTATGTACAGCTATGCCAGAGCCTGTAGGGCTATGTATCTCAACAGTCGGAATGAAGAATACGTGGGCCGTTTCAAGGCTGAAGCGCTTGACTGGTTTGAGCTGCTGACGGAGACCCATCCGAGATTCGCTCAGGGGTATTACTATCTGGGGTATGCATATCTCAACATGGGGCTGTACTCCAAGGCGGAAATTTCCTGGAAAGATTTCATAAGATTCAGCAGAAATGGGAAGGATAAAAAGGAAATCAGAAACAGGCTGATGCAGATCGAAGAGCCTGTGAAGATAGAAAACGGCTGTAACCAGGTCATGGCGGGTCGCTATGAAGAAGGCATCAGGATACTGGAGCCGTTTCTGGGTAGCAGATTCAACGATTGGTGGCCGCTATACTACTATCTTGGAGTCGCTTACGAGATGACGGGAGAGAGGTCGGAGGCCATCAGCGCTTTTAAAAAGACGCTCCAGCTCAACGGAAGCCATCTGGAGACCATGAAAGAACTGTTGTCCATATACGAAGATGATGGTGATAAGGCTAACATCAAAAAGTATTCGGAAAAGATAGAGCTTATCGAAACGGCAATGGAAGAAGAGCGCCAGCAGCATCTTCAGGAGATCGAGGCTGAGGACAAGAAGCTGCAGGAGCAGGAGCCGCAGCTTATGGAGCCGGAGCATATCGATGTAGATGAGAGTGCAGATGCCGGGATGTCGGCTGACGGAGCTTCGGGAGCAGATGCACCGGATGGGGCTGATGAGTCCGCGACCAAGACACCGGATGGAACAGCGAAAAAGGATGAAGAAAAGAAGCCGATGGTCAAACGTCTGGGCAAGAAAAACCAATAAGCTTTCGGCGATTTCCGGATGATGTTCCGGAGCAATGTTTTCAAATAAAATAGGTTGACATCTCAAGGCATGGTATTGTATAATACTACTTGTCGTTACGAGACGAAACCTAATATTCCAAGGTAGCTCAATGGTGGAGCACTCGGCTGTTAACCGATAGGCTGTGGGTT
>JAUNBU010000134.1 GCA_030526925.1 Bacillota bacterium
ATTCCAATTCCATGGTGTGCTCCACACCATCATTAGCCATAACATCATCAGCCTTCCCTTGATGGGCAGTTTCCATCGCCGCCAAGGCCTTGCTCCTATCGATGACGCTCATGGATATCCCGTCGCCCACCGGTAAAATGCAGGTGTCCGCATAGTCCAGGTCGTTGATGTATTTGATGAATTCCCGCATCTTCCTGATGCTGGTCTTGTATCTTCGTTTTTGATCGTACTGATCCGAGGCTGTCATGCCCTTCATCAGCACATTGTCACAAATAACTAGCGCATCGTCGGTGCAGAGAGGCACAGCCAGATCCCAGAATTCCCGGTAGTGGCTCTTTGCCGCATCGATAAACACCGCATCGAATAATCCTTCAGTCTCGCCATCACCTTCATCCGCCGGATCTTCTTCCCTTTTCTTCAGCCAGTATCCCATCTGCTGTAGAATCTCCCTGGCATCCCCGTAAACCACGTCTATCTGTTCCGAAAACCCCAGGTTTTCCACGTTACTGAGGGCTATCTTATAGGCTTCCTCGTCCGATTCCAAAGTTGTCACGTGACAGCCGCAGCCGTCGGCAAAGCAGCAAGCAGAATAACCGATGGCAGTACCGATCTCCAGAAGGTTGACCGGTTTTTTGATCTTGAGGATGCTCATGAGAAAGCTTTCCGTGTCCTTTAAAATGACCGGTACGCGCTTTTCCTCTGCAAAGGCTCTCAGCTCCAGCAGCTGCTCGTTATCGCACTGGTACAGGCTGTTCAGGTATGCAGTTATTATGTCATTGGTGATGTTCATCTTAATACCATCTGTTTTCTTCTACCACCTTCTGGTGTTCTTCGTATGTCTTGGAGTAGATCACGCTGCCATCCTCCATTGCGAAGAAGAACAGGTAGTCGTTGTCCTCGTAGTTCAACACATCGTCCATAGTCCTGCCCGGAACGGCGCAGACCGGACCGATTGGCAGCCCCGTATTCTGATAGGTGTTGTACCCCGACTCCACCTGCAGATCTTCATTGGTTACGGAAACCCGCCGCTCCTGGAGGGCGTAGAGCACGGTGATGTCGCTCTGCAGCGCCATACCTTCCTCCAGTCTGTTGAGAAATACGCCGGCGATCTTAGCTCTGTCCTTGTCAAAGAGAGATTCGTTTTCCACAACGGAAGCCAGCGCCAGAAATTCGTGGACTGTCAGATCCATCTTCTCGATATCGTCCCTGCGCTGTGTCAGTTCCTGATCCGTCTTGTCCAAAATCATCTCCGTAATGCTCTGGATGGTCGGATCTTCTTCAGTCACGAAATATGTCTCAGGGTAAACGTATCCTTCCAGCGGATACATGATACCCTCAGCGAGTATTTCATCAGTCAGAAACCAATATTTGTCGATCAGCTGCTGCAAATATGTCGTATCTGCCCAGGCTGCGATAATCTCTTCCGCTGTGAAAGGCAATTCCTTTGCCATGGCTTCCGTCGCCATGGCTATAGTTGCTCCTTCGATTATGGTGAATTTTTCTTTGGAGATATAATCGAAATTTCCCGTATTGATGGCATCCATCATCTCCGGCAGCGTCATGGACTTGCTGAACACGTAGGAATTGGCCTGCAGCGAATCATAGCCGCCTATCCGTACGTGGACCTTGGCAAAGGTCTTGTTTTTCACAAGCCCGGCTTCGTCCAGTAGCTCCACTATGGCAGACCCGCCGCTTCCCGAAGGAATGTTGACGGATACAGGCTCCTCATTGTTCTTGTCCACCGCTCCGATGCCGTTAAAGTATATGAGCATGAATCCGGTTATCAGAACCACCAGGATGGCTGCTATGAGAATTACTATTTTCAGTTTGCTGTCCAGAAATTTAGACATTGGTCTGTTACCTCTCTGTTTTCTGCGTCAAAAACCACAAAGATAGGGACGAGTTCACGCCCCTATTTTTTCATAACGAGTTTATTTTGATCTTCCAAGATAATCTCCTGTCCTTGTATCGATCTGTATGACTTCACCTTCTTCGATGAAAATAGGAACATGAATCACCGCACCCGTCTCTACGGTAGCAGCCTTCGTCACGTTAGTTGCCGTATCGCCCTTGACGCCCGGCTCTGTCTCTATGACCTTCAGGTCAACGAAATTCGGCGCTTCCACCAGGAAGGCGTTGCCCTTATAAAACTTGATGGTAGCTTCGTCGTTTTCTCTCAGGTATTTCATGGCGTCCTCCACCTGATCCAGGGTAAGCGGCACCTGGTCGTAGGTCTCCTGATCCATAAAGTAGTACAGCTCTCCGTCGTTGTAGAGATACTGCATGTTCTTGGTCTCGATGTGTGCCTTCGGGAACTTGGCGTCCGGATTGAAGGACTCCTCCTTGATGGATCCCGTCAGGATGTTCTTGTGCTTCGTCCTTACGAAAGCAGCGCCCTTGCCCGGCTTTACATGCTGGAAATCCAGAACCACGTGGGGCTGTCCATCGATTTCAAACGTAATACCTTTTCTAAAATCACCTGCATAAATCATAAGTTTGTTGACCTCTCTTTTGTATTTTATATGATAATCAAATTTTTATCGGATTTTACAGCATTTATTATACCAAACTCTGTAATGATTGCCAAGTCCTCAATGCGAACTCCGAATTTATCCGGGATATAAATGCCCGGTTCTACGGTCACAGGCATGAATTCCTGCAGAACTTCGTCGCTTTTTGCGTTTAATGTGGGCGCTTCGTGAACCTCCCTGCCTACGCCGTGACCCGTTCCGTGGATGTAAAATTCCCCGTATCCGGCATCCTCGATGATGTTTCTGCTGACAGCGTCCACATCGCTGCATTTGACTCCGGCTCGGCAAGCCTTTAGTCCTGCCAGCTGCGAGCGCAGCACGATGTCGTACACCTGCTCCTGTTCATCATTGAGATAGCCGATGCCGATGGTCCTTGTCATGTCGCCGCAGTAGCCTTCTGCTATAGCGCCGAAATCCATGGTCACCAGGTCGCCTTCTTCAATCTTCTTGTCGGAAGGCTCCCCGTGTGGCTGGTTGGTCTTGACCCCCGAAACGCATATGGTCGGGAAGGCAAGCCCCTCCGCACCCAGCTTGAGCAGTGTCCGCTCGATCTCCTCCGCCACCTGAAGCTCGGTCATCCCCACTTTAATGTAGTCCAAGATGTGGGAAAAGCACATATCTCCCATGGCAGCCGCCTTTAATATCTTTAAAAGCTCCTCAGGCGTCTTCACCATATTGCAGGCCTTATCACCCATTCTGTCCGCCTCCCATAGGGCCTACGCCCAGGTCTGCCACCTCGCCTATGATCTTGTAGACGTCCGCCATCATCATGGAAAAGCGCATCTGGCACTGAAGATACTGGGCGGCGATAGGGTCCTGCATCATGATGGCCGAAAGCTGCTGGAATTTCTGCATTTCCTCTGCGTCCGGCGCCTGGCCCATCATCTGGGCTGCCTGCATCTCAAACTGCTTCTGCATCAGATCCTTGATGGCGCTGTCCAGCTGTGGATTGGCTTCCACCTTTTTCTTGTTTTCATCATATTGTTTGAATTCTTCCGATTCTTTTATGGCTGATGCCAAAGTATGTGCTTGATCGTATACGTTCATATGGTCCGCTCCTTTACAATTTCGCTGCAAAACCTTGTTTTTAAGGTCTCCGGCTTCTGCATCGTTATACTTCCAGGAATATCGGCAGGATGATCGGGTTTCTCTTGGTCTTGCTGTATATATACTTTCGCAGACCCTCTCTTACAGCCGTCTTCATGCCGTTCCAGTCCTTCATATCCTTGGAAACGCATTCTTCCAGTATTTCCTCTGCCTTCCTGCACGCTTCGTCTATAAGATCCTCGTTTTCACGCACATAGACGAATCCGCGGGAAATGATGTCCGGTCCCGATGCTATCCTTCCTGCACGCTTGTCGATGGCTGCCACCAGAATGATGAGCCCCGACTCGGAGAGCAATCTCCTGTCACGCAGCACGATGTTTCCCACATCGCCTACGCCAAGACCGTCTACCATGATACCTTCCGCTTCGGTGACCTGCTCCGTCATGAAGGCGTCCTTCTGGGAAACCGTCAGACAATCGCCGTTTTTCAGCAGGAAGATGTTTTCCTCCGGGATACCCATGGTCTTTCCCAGCTCCGCATGAGTCTGCAGATGTCTGTATTCTCCGTGGACCGGCATAAAAAACTTCGGTCTTATGAGGGAGTGCATCAGCTTCAGCTCTTCCTGGCAGGCATGGCCGGAAACGTGGATATCAGCAATATCCGAATAGATGACCTCTGCGCCCTTTTCCACCAGCTTATTGACCACGTTGGCAACCGTCAGCTCATTTCCCGGCACCGGGCTGGAGGACAGGATTACCATGTCGCCCTTTCTGATTTTTATCGCCTTGTGATCCGAGGATGCCATTCTGGCCAGAGCCGACATAGGCTCTCCCTGGCTTCCCGTGGTGATCACCACCAGCTCCTTGTCCGGAATGTTCTTCGTTCTGTTGAGATCCACCAACATATTTGCCGGGATCTTGATATAGCCCAGCTCCTTTGCCAGATCCACCACGTTTACCATGCTCCTGCCGGATATGGCGACCTTCCTGTTGCACTGGATGGCCAGATCGATGATCTTCTGGATCCTGTGGACATTGGAAGAGAATGTGGCGATGATGATCCTCTTGTCCGAGCTTCTGAATATATTGCCCAGCGTCCTGCCTACCACACGCTCCGAAGATGTGTAGCCCTGACGCAGCACGTTGGTGCTGTCCGCCATCATCAGCAGCACGCCTTCCGAACCGATCTGCGCCAGCCTGGCGAAGTCGATGGGATCGCCGTCGATAGGGGTATAGTCGATCTTAAAGTCTCCCGTGTGGAATATCTTTCCCACCGGTGTCGTAATGGAAAGGCACACCGCATCCACTACGGAGTGGGTGATTCGCAGGGCTTCTATGGCAAAATGCTTGCCCAGCTTAAATGTCTCTCCTGCTTTGATAACGTGCATCTTAGCCTTCAGGTTGTGCTCTTTCAGCTTGTTTTCGATGAGCCCCAGCGGGAATCTCGTCCCGTAGATGGGCACGTTCAGCTCCTTTAAAAGATAAGGAACTGCACCGATATGGTCCTCGTGACCGTGGGTAATCACAAGTCCCTTGATTTTTTTGCTGTTTTCCTTGAGGTAGGTAAAGTCCGGTATCACCTTGTCGATGCCGAACATATCGTCGTCGGGAAATGACAGACCGCAGTCGATGATCATGATCTCATTCTCATACTCCAGCGCCGTCATGTTCTTGCCGATCTCCAGCAGTCCGCCCAGTGGAATGATCTTCACGCTTGGGCCCTTGATGCCTTTTTTCTGTTTGCTATTCTGCCTGCCTCCCTGGCTGCCGCCTGTTTTGGCAGTCGGTTTTTTGTTCTTTTCTGCCTTGACTACTGCGGTTTCCGGCTGTCTTTTCACAGATCTTGTCCTGCCTCCGCTCTTCTGGGATGCAGCAGGCTGTGTCTTCTTCCTGCCGGCAGCAGTGCTGTTGCTTTTCGTTCCCCTGCTGCTGCGGCTTGCCTGACCGCTTCCGTGACCACTACCTCCGCCTGTCTGCGTTCTCTGTGCATTAGCGGATCTGTTGGGTCTTCTGTTTGTTGTTCTTCCTTCGTTCATAAATTTCCTTTCTCTGTGGGTCTTAGGGCATCATAAAGCAAAGCGTTCCCGGTCTCAGACCGGTCACCTGCTATTTTACGACGATGTTGATCAGCTTATTAGGTACTGCAATAACCTTCACAACATTCTTCCCTTCCGTCAACCCCTTTATCTTTTCGTTTTCCATGACGGTCTTCTCCATTTCGTCCTTGGAGAGATC
>JAUNBU010000004.1:0-15478 GCA_030526925.1 Bacillota bacterium
CAACATATAGTGGAAGACAAAACCCCGCCCGTGTGGTATAATTAGTATCACTGATTAGAAAACAAAGGAGACGGAATGCACCTTTTATTCATATTTTTTCTGGTGATCGTAATGCCATTTCTTGTAATGCCGCGGGACATTACCGCAGCCAAGAAAGAACCCTACGAAATAGTCGTGCAAGGTATCGTCGGCGCCTGTGCCGGAGCGGTCATAGTGCTGCTTGCAGCCTCGCTGACCGGGCAGGGCGTTTTTCATCAGATACAGGCAGCCGTTGAAGATATGTCAGGGACTATCGCCGGCGACGACAGCATCATCAGCCTTTTTAACATGACGGACATGGATGAAGCCGACAGGATAGAATTTTTCAACACCCTTTACGGATCCATGGTAAAGCAGATCCCTGCTTATATCATGCTGCTTTCGGCAATATCCTCATATATCAGCTATATCATCCTGAGCAGATCCCTGGGCAAGAGATCGCCCGTCAAGATGATGCCTAAGTTCCGGGAGTTTTCATTCCCGAGGGGGACGGTGTTCGGACTGGTAGCCATGTATATGGGCTCATGGATCATGACCACCACGGAAATGCTGGCAAGCGACGCCCTTTACGTGAACATGAACCTGATCTTCGACTTCGCATTTTCCCTTCAGGGGATATCGGTCATACTCATGTTCTTTTATGTCAAGAGGTTCCCCAAGACTCTGGCGGTGATATGCGCCGTGATCTTCTGGGTGACCGTCATCGGCAGGATGATGCTGGTGCTTCTGGGCATGATGGATCTGATCATGGGGCTGAAGTCCAGAATGGCAACGCAGGACCGCAAGCCACGGTAGCGCCGCCATATGTAAAACGCACGGAGTATGGCGACAGCGCCACTTGCCGCGCCATTTCAATATAGGAGAATCACAATGTATGTAGGAAGAGTAGAAAAGCTGCTGTCCTTTTATTCACCCATCCCCATGTGCATCATCAACGCACAGGGCAAGGTGACGAGGGCCAACAGTAAAATAGCGGAAGTCTTTAAATACGACGGGATCGTAGATGCGGACATCTTTGCCCTGACGGGCATCAAGCTGCCCAACATCATCGGCGCCGCCAAAGACAGCTGCGCCCTTTATCTCAACAGAAACGACAAGAACTTTAAGATCGTCACCAGCTTCATCGGCGAAGGGGAGACCGCATCCATTTTGATGTACTTCGTGGACGTGACCTCCTTCGAAAACCTGAAGGAGCTTTACAACGACGACAAAGTCTGCATTGCCATCATCAGCGTAGACAATTTTGATGAGCTGACCACCAGCGCCGGAGAAGACCGGGAGATGGCGATATCCACCGAGATCGACAAGCTGATCCGCTGCTGGGGCGCCAAGCTTGAAGCGGCAGTCACCAGATACAGAGAGCACCTCTATGAGCTGGTTTTCACCCATAAAAGCTATCAGAAGCTGATAAACAATAAATTTTCCATCCTTGACGAGGCCAGAGAGATAGAGACGGAAGCCGACTTCCCGGTGACATTGAGCATCGGCATCGGTGTGGGAGGCAAGTCCCCTGCCGAGAGCGACGCCTACGCCCAGGATGCGCTGGATCTGGCGCTGGGACGGGGCGGAGACCAGGCTGTAGTCAAGAACGTGAGAAGCTTCGAATACTACGGCGGCAAATCCCAGAGCGTGGAGAAGGGCTACAAGGGCAAATCCAGGATCATCGCCCACGCCCTCAAGCTGCTCATGAGCCAGTCATCAAAGGTATTCATCATGGGACACAAGAACCCGGACATGGACTGCTTCGGAGCAGCCCTGGGGATCCATCGTGTCGCCGACAGCATCAACAAAGACGCATATATACTGCTCAACGAATACAATGACGCTCTGACCGAGATCGCTAAAGACGCCAAGGAGACAGGATACTATCAGTTCGTCTCCTCGGAAAAAGCCCTTTCCCTGGCGGACGCCAACTCGCTGGTAGTGGTGGTGGATACTCACAGACCCAGCCTGGTGGAGTCCATGGAGCTCGTCCAAAAGGTCCAGCGAACCGTGGTCATCGACCATCACAGGCGCGCCGAGGACGCCCTGCCTAACCAGATACTTTCATATATGGAGTCCTACGCATCATCCAGCTCCGAGCTTGTTTCGGAGGTCGTCCAGTACGCCTGCGAGAAAAAAGTTCTGACCAAGATGGAGGCGGACGCCTTGCTGGCAGGCATCATGGTGGACACCAACAGGTTCGCCGTCAAGGCAGGAGTCAGGACATTCGAAGCGGCATCCTGGCTGAGACGGGCAGGGGCCGATCTGCAAAACGTACGCAGATATTTCCAGGCGGATTCGGAAAACTTCAGGATGCGGGCCGTGTGCATCGCCAATGCCAAGTTCTACGAAAACGGCACGGCAATGTCCATCTGCCCGGGGCAGAACCCCAACTCCCAGATCGTCAATTCCCAGGTGGCAGACGAGCTGCTCACCATCAAGGGCATCAAGGCAAGCTTCGTAGCAGGGCAGAACGAACAGGGCAAGACGGTGGTCAGCGCCAGATCTCTGGGGGACATCAACGTACAGATGGTCATGGAAAAGTTCGGTGGCGGCGGTCACCTTAATACGGCGGGGGCCCAGGTGGATATGCCTCCGGAGGAGATTCTGGACAGGATCCGGGAAGCATTGGAAAAGCAGAAGTAGACACAGTTTCTTCGTTAGAACTTCACATAAGGAGGATAAAATTATGATAGTGATATTGTTAAAAGACGTTAAAGGTACAGGCAAGGCGGGAGAGGTAGTAAAGGTCAGCGATGGCTATGCCAGGAACATGCTGCTGCCAAAGGGTCTCGCCAAGGAAGCCACCGACGGTAATATAAGGAATCTGGAAAAGCAGAAGGCTATCGCAGCCGAGAAGCAGGAGGAGCAGAAGGACGCTGCCCGCCAGATGGCTGACAAGCTGGAGAAGATCACCGTCCAGGTGAAGTCCAAGGGTGGAGAGACAGGCAAGCTGTTTGGCTCCATAACCTCTAAGGATATCGCGGAAGCCCTGGAGAAGCAGGAGGGCATCAAGCTAGACAAGAAGAAGATAGATCTGAAGAGCCCCATCAAGCAGACGGGAGATACCAAGGTGACGGTAAAGCTGTTCCCTGAGGTATCGGCAGAGCTGAAGGTCACGGTAACCATAGAATAACAGCCGCAGCCATCAAATAAGACAGGATAATAAACAGGTGATAACTATGGAAGGGAGAATCCCACCCCACAGTATAGAAGCAGAGAAATCAGTTTTAGGTGCAGCCTTGCTCTCAAAGGATGCACTCTTTGACGTAGTAGAGGTCGTGAGGGCTGAAGACTTTTACGACGAGAACCACAAGGAAATCTTCAAGGCAGTCCTGGATCTTCACAGGAAGAATGCGCCCGTGGACGCACTGACGGTAGCAGAAGAGCTGAAGAAGCGGAACAGCCTCAACATGGTAGGCGGCAGAGCCTATATAGCGTCCCTTTCCTCGGGAACGCCAACCACCTCCAACGCCATGGAGTACGGCAAGATCGTTGCAGAGAAAGCATCCCTCCGCAGGCTCATCGGTACTGCCGACGATATCGTTACCAAGGGCTACGAGGGAACTATGGATGCCAACCAGATGCTGGACTATGCAGAGAGCGGCATCTTCGAAATTTCACAGGCCAGGCAAAAAGGACAGTACACCCATATCAAGGATGTACTGCTGACCAATATAGAGATCATCGACAAGGCGGCGCAGCTGGAGGGAGGGCTTACGGGCATCACCACCGGCTTCAAGTACCTTGACAAGATGACATCCGGTCTGCAGAAGTCGGACCTGATCATCCTGGCGGCAAGACCCGCCATGGGAAAGACGGCATTTGCCCTTTCCATAGCGCAGAATGCAGCCGTCAAAGGCAAAGCCTCGGTGATGGTCTTCAGCATGGAAATGTCTAAGGAACAGCTGGGCCAGAGGCTCCTTTCCATGGAAGCAAAGGTCAACATGCAGAACATCAAGACGGGCAAGCTGGAGCGGAGAGACTGGGACGACATCAACATCGCCCTGGACACCCTGTCCAAAGCCAACATACATATCGACGATACGGCAGGCATCAGCATCATGGAGATGAAGAGCAAATGCCGCCGGCTCAAGGCAGAGGAAGGGCTGGATCTGATAGTGATAGACTATTTGCAGCTGATGAATCCGGAGGGCAAGGCGGATTCCAGGACCCAGGAGATCTCGGTGATCTCCAGGAATCTCAAGCTGCTGGCAAGAGAGCTGGACTGCCCGGTGCTGGTGCTGTCACAGCTTTCCAGAGCGCCGGAAACCAGGACCGACCACAGACCTATGCTTTCGGACCTGAGAGAATCCGGCTCCATAGAGCAGGATGCGGACATCGTTATCTTCCTCTACCGTGACGAATACTACCACGAGGACACGGAAGCCCAGGGAGAATGCGAGGTCATAATTTCCAAGCAGAGAAGCGGTCCCACCGGTACCGTCAAGGTGGCGTGGCTGGATAAATACACCAAGTTCGTAGACAGCGCAGGCGGCGGAGATATCCCGGCATTCTAGAGCCGGCAAGCCGCAGGCGGCGGCAGCCTACACAGGAGGATCCATGGGCTTTAAAAGAGAGAAAACGGACGATTATTTCCTGCTGGATACGGCAGTGGAAAACGTCTTTATAAATGAATACATGGCCATGGCGCCGGGAGATTTTGTTAAGATATATCTGCTGGCGCTCATGTACGCCGATCTGGACATCCCCATCACCAATGAGGAGATCGCCAGGCACCTTTCTCTGGACCACGAGGACGTGCTCAAGGCGTGGACCTACTGGGAGAAGCTGGGCGTCATTCGCAAGAAGAGAACCGATGCGGAGGACAAATTCAACTACGACGTGGAGTTCATCCTGCTGAAGGAACAGCTCTACGGCGAGAAGGAAAAGAAAAAGACCTTTTCCTCGGATCAGAACGTCCAGTCATTCATGGCTGACAAGGAGATCCAGGATATGTTCGCCGCCATCGAGAAGATCAGCGGGCGGGTCATCAGCGGCACGGAAATGATGGAAGTCATTTCGTGGATCAACGATTTTCACGTCTCCCCGGAGGTCATAGTATATGGGTATTCCTATTGCGTCCAGCGAAAGAAAAAGAACATCAAGTACATAGCAGCCGTGGTCAGCCAGTGGGCGAGAGAAGGGCTGGGCGATGTTATCGCCGTGGAAAAGTACCTGAGCCAGCAAGACAAGAAGCAGCACCTTTACAAAAGGGTCTTCCAGGCGCTGGGGTTTGCCAGGAACGCTACCGAAGAGGAAAAGCGTATCATGGACACCTGGTTTGAAAATATGGGCTTTTCTCTGGAGCGTGTTTTGTCGGCGTGCAGCAAGACGTCGGGAATCTCCAGTCCCAACATCAACTACGTCAACAAGGTGCTGACCAACTGGTACGAGGAACAGACGGGCAATGCGTCATCGTCGGGACACAAGAAGGACTTGACAACAGGCGACATTATGCGATATTATGAGAAACTCCGGCAGCAGGAAGAAGAGGCGGCGGAGGCAAGGCGCAGAGAAGTCTTTGAAAAGGTGCCTCGCATCAAGGAAATAGAAGAAGAAGCCAAAGGTTTGAGCGCCGAGATTTCCAAGCTGATCATCTCCGATTCGGTGAACCGGAAGAAATCGGTGGCGAGGATCAAGGATCAGATGGATGCGCTCAACACGGAGAAAGCTTTTTTGCTTACGGATAACGGATTTGAACTGGATCACATGGATGTGAGATACACGTGCAGCCAGTGTAAAGATACAGGAATGCTTGAAACAGGAGAAAGATGTCAATGCTTTGGAGAAGTAACAAAGGAAAAGATCGAACTGATCACCAAACAGAAAACAGAATAACTGTGGAAGCAGAAAATGACACCCTGTGGGCAGAGCCTGCAGGGCAGACTGAAGCGACTGCACCGGCAGAGTCTGCGAAACAGACAGCTCCGAATGCAGCGCAGGCTCTGGTAGAGTCTACGGAACCGGCAGGCTCGACAGAGTTTACGGGACCGGCAGCCGACGGCGGGCAGACAGACCCGCAGCAGATGATGCTGCAGAGCCGGGAGGCTCAGGAAGTTTTTGAGAAGCTTCGCTCTCTGAGGCAAAACCTTGAGACCTTGAAGCAAAGTAACGGCAACGGAGAAAGCGCAGGGCAGCAGCCGACGCAGACAGTTCCGCAGCAGCCGACGCAAGCAACAGCTCCGGCAGGGCAGCAACCATTTTCCAGACCGCAGCAAGGATTTTTCCTTGAGGAAACCGCAGAAGTGATCGCCGCCAAGGAAGCGATCATCGAGCAGGCGAAGCGGGACGCAGAGGAGAAGCGTCGCCTGATGGAGGAAGAAGCCAGGAAGCAGGCGGCAGCCCGGATGGAACAGCAGCAGGCGGAGGAAGCCAGGCTGAGAGCCATCATGATGGAGCAGGAAGCCGAGCGAAAGCGGCAGGAAGCGCTGGAGGCTGAACAGAGGGCGCAGGAAATAGCCGAGAAGAAGCGGGCGGGACTGAGTACCGCTACGCCGGAGGAGCTGGCAGCATTTTTTGACGAGGAAGCGGAAGCTGTGCCGTCGGAAACCGTACAGAATGAAGCGGTATTGCAGCAGGCTGCCGCACCGAGTACGGACCCGCAGGCCGCACCGTCTGATCTACAGACAGCACCGATCGTTGAAGCGGGACAGCAGGAGATCCGCAAGACGGAAGCCCGGGCGATAGAAGAAGCCAAGGAGGTTCTGCTGCAGGCCAAACAGGAGCAGCAGGATGTCATTAAAGAAGTAGAAGCCATGACCCAGCAGGAACAGCTGGAGCGGGAGGTGATCCGCCAGCAGACCAGGCGCGCCGTACGTCAGGAGCAGAAGGCAGCCCGGCAGGCAGAGCGCGACAATATCCGCCGGGAAAAGAAAGAAGCGTCGGCGGCGGCGAAGGCAGAGCGAAAGCGAGAAAAGCAGGAACATGCTGAGAAGCTCCGTCTGGAAAAGGAGAGAAAAGAAGCCCTGGCAGAGATGGGGGCAGGCGTCGTAAAGGTAAAGGGCGTCGAGATAACCACGGAAATCAACGAAATGCCTCATTTTTCATGGAGGGATTTCTTCGGCGTAGCCGATAGGAAAGAGAGAAAGACCGGGAGCAAGGCGGAACGCCGTGCTCTGAAAGAAGAGAGAGAAAGACGGCGGGAAGAAGCCAGAGCCATGGCAGAATTTTCCGCGAAGAAGCATGCGGAGCGGTACGCCAACAGCCGGTTCGGCAAAACCATGAAGCAGATCAAGGAATTTTGCGAAGGGCATAAGAAGGTTCTGCTCACTGCGTTTTCCGTATTCCTGGTGGCTGCCGTCAGCGTGGCGGGCATCTTTAACTACTGCACCGCTTACGAGTATTCCTACAATGGAAAGACTCTGGGCGTGGTCAAAGAAAAGGACGAGGTCCTGCAGGTCACGGATCTGGTGCAGGGCGCTTTGCGTGAGGAAACCAATGTAGATGTGGTAATAGACGCCAAGGAGGATATCACCTTCAAGCGCGTTCCTGCCATGGGCGATGTGGAGATAGATTCTTCGGAGGAAGTTCTGAAGAGGCTTACATATATGGGCGACCTTAACGTGAAGGCATACGGCATTTACGTTGACGGTACCAAGGTGGGCGCCGTAGAGAGCAAGGAGATAGCGGCGGCTGTTATGCAGCAGCTGAAGGACAGATATACCAACGAAGATAAAGGTGCGGAAATCGAGGAGGCTGTTTTCATCGAGAAGGTGGAGGTAAGGCAGAGCAATACGGATCTTCAGGACGTATCCTCTCAGGAAGAAATGCTGGAGAAGCTTTGCACCAGCGGGGAGAAGGAGACTCTCCACAAGGTAGTTGTGGGTGAGACTCTCGCCGATATTGCCAAGCTCTACTCCGTGACGGAGGAAGATATCCTGAAGGACAACTCTTCCGTGGATCCCACCAAGCTGCAGGTAGGAAGCACCATCGTTATCAAGCAGAATGCGCCGGTAGTGACGGTACGTGTCACGGAGCGGCTCACATACGAGAAGGTAATCGAATTCGAGACGGAAAATCAGGATTCTGAGGATATCTACGAAGGATATACGGAGATCCAGCAGAAGGGGGAAAACGGACTTAGCGAAGTGACCTCCAGGATAGTCAGCGTCAACGGGGAAGCCATCGAGGAGACGGAGCTGGTGACTACCGTTAAGAAGGAGGCTGTGAAGGAGATCGTGCTGGTAGGTGTCAAGGACAGACCGCCTACGGTAGGCTCCGGTAAGTACATATGGCCGATCAAGTCGTCATACACCTTGAGTTCCGGATTCGGATACAGGTGGGGCAGACTGCATAAGGGAATTGATATGGCGTGCTCCGTAGGAACGGATATTTACGCCGCCGATGGCGGAACCGTAACGGAAGCCGGATATAACGGATCCTTCGGATACACCATTCTTATAGACCATCAGAACGGTATGGAGACTCGTTATGCTCATTGCAGCAAGCTGCTGGTGAGCAAGGGTGATAAGGTGTTCCAGGGTCAGCATATTGCCGAATCGGGCAATACGGGCAGAAGTACCGGACCGCATCTCCACTTCGAGGTGCACGTAGGCGGAACTGCCAAGAATCCGATAAACTACCTGCCATAGTGCGGTATCCGATTTATTGACCATATAAAAGCCCATAGAATTCTGCCTGTGATGTCCTCGCAAGCAAGCTTGCTGCGGATTACACAGGCAGAACACTATGGGCTTTTCTCGTGCATATTCGATTTACACGACACATTTCGAAATGCAGTCATAGCGGCAATGAAGGCTATGACTTAAAAAAGACTGATGAGGTAGTGGCGGCGTAATCCGCAGCTGCGACGCAGAATGCGTCAGCAGGAGCAGCGAGGACATCGCAGCCACTATTTCATCAGTCTTTTAGAGACAGTATTATTTTTTGTTGCATTATGCGCTTTCTGTTGCGTACAAAATTGTCGTGAGTGCGTGGCGGGCAGTTCCGGGGGTGCTAGGCGCGGTTGCCCCCATTGCCTACGGGAACGGCAAACGGATCCTCGCCCTTGTTCTCGTAGATCAGCGGCTTCAGCTTGTAGCTGAAGATGAAGTTCGGAATCGGACAATCCTTATAAAACGCATTCTTTACACGCTCCAGAGCCAACGCACCGGTCTTGTGATTGGCTGTCGGCAGCAGTACGGCGAACTGTGACGGACCGTATCGAGAGATGGTATCGCCCTTTCGCAGATTTCTTCTCAAGGATTCCTCCAGGAAGCCCATCACCTTATCCAGCAGGATCAGATCCCCGTCGGTAGCATCCCCCGTAGAGGAGAGAGTGATCACTCCCAGGAAGATGGTGATGTCCAGCCTTTGCAGGTTCCGCATATTTATCCTGTAGATGTCCTTGAATATGGAATAGTCGCACACGAATGCGCTTCTGTTTTCGTCGTCGTTTTCCAGCTCCTCGGAGATAGTCTGCAGGCTGGCGTTGGAATCATGCTCCACCTTGATCAGCTCCTTGTAGAAGTTGAGGATATCTTCCGAAGGCTTGGTGCCCAGCTGAGTGTAGTGGAGATTCACCGTGTAATTGTAGTGTGTCAGCGCCTCCGTCTTCAGATTGAGCGCCAGCAGCGCCGTCATCAGCTCCAGGTTCAGCTTGGAATCGAACTTGTCAATTTCCAGGGCACGCCTTGCCACGCGGAGGATATCGTTGTACTTGCCTTCCTCCGACAGCAGTGCGATGTATTTATATATGGTATTGAGGTACAAAGTGTGGTAGTGCATACTTCTCGGCACGATCCAGGATTCAGTATCATAGCCTACCAGCAGGTCACCTTGATACAGCAGCAGGATCTTTTCGAAATCCTTTTCCGCCGGCTCCGACAGATAAGAATAGGTCAAAGCCTTGGTTGCCAGATCCGAGAACGTGTAGATGTCCACCGAATCACAGATATCATCGTTCCACTGATATACGCCGTGTTTGGTCGAAATCAGATTGCCAAGTCCCAGCGGACGCAGATCCTTTCTCAGCCTGCTGACCAGCGTCTTCAGCGCCGATTCCGGATTTGTGGAGTCGTCCGAAGGCCATAGATGCTCGAACAGATTGAAGTTGGTAAACTTAACATCCTTGTTGACCAGAAGATACTGCAGCAAAGATATTTTCTTCTTAGAATTCCCCAGATATTGGATCACGTCCTCTCCATCGGCAAGGATGGAAAACTGTCCCAACATAAAAACCTCTATTTTTGCCATTCGCAATACCTCCTCTTACTTTAACTTGCGCAGCAATGTATCTGAATTAAAACTGTGAACTATAGCGGATTCTCTATCTATGAGCCCCTGCTCGTACAGGGACAAAAGGCTGCTTTCCATTGTCAGCATGCCTTCGTTGGCGTAGGTCTGCATGGCTGCTTCGATCTGATGAGTCTTGGCATCCCGTATCATGGTCCTGATGGCAGGGTTGGCTGCCATGATCTCAAAGGCAGGATACTGGGTCCCCTCTACAGTCCTGATAAGCTGCTGGGAGATGACCCCCTGCAGCACCATGGAAAGCTGCAGTCGTATCTGTGGCTGCTTTTCCGCAGGAAATCCGTCCACGATCCTGTCGATGGTGTTGGTTGCGCCCAAGGTGTGGAGCGTGGAAAGGACAAGATGACCGGTTTCCGCAGCTGTCATGGCGATGCTGATGGATTCCGGATCCCGCAGCTCGCCGATAAGTATCACATCCGGAGCCTGCCGCAATGCCGACTTCAGCGCCGAAAGATAATCGTGTGTATCAAGTGAGATTTCCCGCTGACTGACGATGCTCTTCTTGTGGGCGTGCAGGAATTCTATAGGATCCTCCAAGGTTATTATATGGTTGAGCCTGGTGGCATTGATTTTGTCGATCAAACAGGACAGCGTGACGGATTTACCGCTGCCGGCAGGTCCTGTCACCAATATCAGCCCCTTGGTCATATCTGCGAAATCCATAACGCTGTCGGGAATGTGCATTTCCTCCGGAGTCGGCAGCACGAAAGGGATCACCCTGACTACTGCGGCAAGAGAGCCTCGTTGTTTGTAAAGGCAGGCGCGATATCTGGCGGCGCCTGCAATGGCAAAGGAAATATCATCGTCCCCCGTCAGGGCAACTGCCTCGGCAGCCGGATCCGCCTCCGGGTCCTTTCCTGCCAGACGATACATGTCCGCAATCAAAGCGCCGGTCTCATCAGGCATCATCACATCCGATGAATAGTCAAAAAACTCACCGTTGATCTTAAAAGATACGGGATGCCCTGCGATGATAAAAATGTCGGATGCGTTTTTTTCTTTTGCCTTTGTAAGGATTTCTCTTAACTCTGTCATAAGTTCTCCCAATACGATGGCAGCAACGAATGTTATTCGCCGTGTCCGCTACAGTCTACAGAGAAGTCACCTGCCACTTCAGGATCTCCGCTGAAGTGCCACTCACGTCCACCTCTACGGAAAGCTGCTGCCGTTTGTTGACAGGAACATCAAAAGTAAAACTGTCCCCTGCATTATAGATTACAATGTCACTAGAAGTATCATTATTATACGTTATTTCTTCCGATTTGTCTTCAATAATTTTGATTTTTTCCGCAAAAATCCACGAAATCACCTCACAAGCGGTAGTTTCGGCATCATAATAGCTGCTGCAGTAGGCTTCGCTCTTCTCGCTCAGCTTCATCTGGGAGCCTGCGGAAACGTAGGTCAGGGCAGCGAAACACGCCAGCATGAGTATGATCAGGGCGATGAGAATGGACGTGATGCCCGTCCCTAGATAGGACCGCCCCTGCTTTTTTTCAGTTTTCCTGCTATCGGTCATCATAGCTGCCTCCCGCCTTCATGGCTGTGCGCCCGCTTGCCTCAATCATCATAGCGGCCTCCTGCCTTCATGGCCTTAAAAGAAAGGGCATAGATTTCTGCGCTCTCGGCGCCATTACCGCTTCCGGCGCTTCCGCCGTCTTCTATAGAGTATATGCTGATGCTGTAGCTATACCACAGATCCGTTTCTTCCTCCGGGATTATCAGGGCATGGAAAAGAGCTTCGCTCTTTTGGCAGGGGTGCATCTCCTTGTCGTAGTATAGGGTCAGCCGACCATCGTCAAGGTCAAAGTCGCCTGCGGCACCGCCATCGCTGTCGTAGCTTGCACCGCTGCCGGCACCGTTTTCACTTCCGCTCAGTATCCGTCCCGCTTCCCACATATCCCCGTCGGTGGCTTTCAAGGTCTCGGCGATGGACGTGGTTTCCACAACCGCATTATCCAGCAGCCGTGCGTCCTCCGTCTTCTCCTTGGCATTCATAAACAAATTGACGCAGACTACAGCCGAAAAACAAAAGAAAACCAGCAAAATGGCAAGCTCTATCAACAGCAAAGTTTTGCCGGATGGTCTATTCATGTGCCACCTCCAGACTTCCGTCAAGGCGCAGCTTTATAACGGAGCCTTCCTTGCCGGCGGTCAGCCGGATCTCCAGAAGCGTATCGGAAACCATGCGAAACTCTGCCCTTTCCAGCTCCATGATCTGCTGTCCGAACTGTGGAGAAATGCTGCTGCCCTGCAATGAGGTCAGCTCCTTCAGCCAGCCGTTGTATACGAACAGGCGTGTCTCCAGCTGATGCTCGCCGTCGGTGGACGCAAGCAGCAGCGCCGGAATCTCATTTTTGACTGGATCGTTGGAGGTTCCGTCTTCACCCGGACCATCCGATGTATTCCCGGTATCTGAAGCACTGGTTTCCGCTGAAGTCTCCGCCGCATCAGTGCCATTGCCGCCAGTGTCCGAGATGCCGTCGCCATCGGACATTCCCACTACGACCGAGCCGCCGCCCGCTGCGTTTGCATCCGGCGCTTCCATGGACGTGATGCTGATCTGCGCATCGTCGTCGCACTGTCTGATCTTCTGGGCGAAATAAAGAGAAGCCGTGTTCAGCTCCTGCCGCCGGTCGTTGCCCGCCGAATCCTTGTAGATGTT
Source organism: Bacillota bacterium (assembly GCA_030526925.1). Taxonomy (GTDB): domain Bacteria; phylum Bacillota; class Clostridia; order Peptostreptococcales; family Anaerovoracaceae; genus Lentihominibacter. The sequence goes on from JAUNBU010000004.1 coordinate 12,938, forward strand.
GACCCCCAGCAGTGTCAGCATGACCGAAGACATGGCAAAAACACCGATCAATGCGATGATAAAAATAATATCTACATAGTGTTTTCTACTCTTCATAAGAACCGTCCTCAGTCGCCCTCGATAGGGAATACGGAAATATCGGGCATCATATTGGCGCCGATGTAATCGTAGTGATAGACATACTTATCCTTGTTCAGCGTCAGGGTGTAGTTGTCCGCCAGATATTCGATGGACTCAGGGTAGGAACCCTCCAGCGCATAGCACTGGACCGCATACTTCCGCACTGCATCCTCAGTCAGCTGCATATCCTCCCGGTCGTAGGTATGGTTGATGTGGGATCCAAACAATGCGATCACCACAAGCAGGACTACCAGAAGAAAGAGAGCAGCCAGTACAGGGAGCCTTCGTTTCAAAGAGATCTTCCAAGACATGATCCCGCCTCCCCTCTAAACGGACGTCATGATATTCATCAGCGGCACCATGATGGACAGCAGTATCCCGCCTATGATGAGAGACATGACGATGACCAGCGTAGGTTCGATGACCGACAGCACGGAAGAAATTTTATCGTTGATCTCGTCCGTGTAGCGGTCGGCGATGAGATCCATCATCTCATCGGTATGACCTGCCTTTTCCCCGGCAGCCAGCAGCGCAGGGAAAGTCCCATCCAGAAATTCCGATTTTATGACGGCGCCCGAGAAGGTTTCGCCACCTTCCATAGCGCAGCTTATTTCTGCGATCTTAGCCTTGGCGCGGTCGGACACCAGATCGCCGCACAGATCCAGACTCCTGTCCAGAGACACGCCGCCTGCCAGCAGCAGCGCCATACCGTAGGCGAAGTTGCCCGCCTCCATTTTCTTTACAAGCCCCTTCATAAAGGGCAGCTTGAAGACGAAGCTGCCGGAATACTGACCGGAAGTCAGACCTCTCCCGGCGCTGACAAATACAGCGATCAGCAGCAGGAAAATCAGCAGCAGGACGCATATGAGCCCCGCCGAAAAAGCATTGCTGTCGGTCACCAGCCGCAGAAACAGCGGCATCTGCGCCCCGGTTTCCCGAAACACCTGCCCGAACAGCGGCAGTACCTCGATGATTAGCACCGTCAGCACGCAGAACATGATGGCGATCATGACCAGAGGATATGTGAGAACGCTTTTGACCATCTTTTGCAGGGAGGCCTGCCTGCCGTAATATATGGAAAGGCTGTCAAGTACTGCGTCCAGCTTGCCGGAGGTCTGTCCGATGTCGACAAGCTGCAAGGAGTGGGATGGAAAGCGCCCGCAGGCGGCAAGGGCATTCGTCAGAGGATTCCCACGGTCCAGGGAAGTCCCGATCTCCGTGCAAAGCTGTTTCTTTTTCTCAGAGCCGGCGTTTTCCGCCATGATAAAGAGAGCCTCGCTCAGGGCGATACCGCTCTCAAAGAGCAGCGCCAGCTCACGGAAGAAGACAGAAAGCTCATCGTGGCTCAGCAGTTTTTTGGTGCGTTGATTTTTTCCAAACATATCGATTCTCCCCTATATCAATAGAAGTAAAGGGCGTGGTAATTTTCCTGGTTTCCCACGTAGTCGGCCGCCTCGGCGCTGCCGCCGGCTGCCGCATATGTAGGATCCATAAGCGTCCAGTTTTCCCCGTCGAATTCTATCACATTATCCACCCAGCCCACGTCGGTGATGTAGACGCTGATCCAGGCGTGGTACAGATCTCCCGAATAGCCCACCACCAGCTTGGTCGGGATGTTCCTTATCCGCAGCATGGCGCTCATGAGAGAAGCGTAGTCGAAGCAGATGCCCTTTTCGGTGGAAATTATCGTATCCAGATCCGGAATATAGCCGGAGCCTACGCTGTCTGCCAGGTCGTAGTCGTAGTCGATGTTGTCTATCACGTAGTCGAAGACGGTCTCTACCACCTCCAGCTGGGTCTCGCAGGAAGCAGTCTCCGTCAGGCTGAGGGACACCACCGAATCATCGCTGCCATAGTTGACATAGTAGTTGGGGTAGAGGAAAGGCTCGTTTTCGTCAGCAAGGCTCACCGTTACCGTCTCTCCGCACACCTGGGCGTATTGATTGCCGCTGACGTTTTCGTATACCTCAACGGAGTATGTCCCACTGCCGCATGTAAAAGGGAAGACCAGGTAGTCGTCGCTCTTTTTCAAATCATAGGTATAGGTCTCCGAGCCGTTCTTGATCTGCAGCTTCACCTTTTCGTTGCTGCCCAGATACTTGATGCAGATATAGCCTGCATCAAGGTTGGATGCGTCCATGGAGGCATAGTCGTTGCCCAGCACGGTCTCCCCCGGAGCAGAAGGAAGAAGGAAATCTCCCTCGGTGACGGGTGCATCCCCGCCGCCGCTGCCGCCGCATCCCACCAGCAAAAGCAGCCCCAGAAGCAGCACCGTCAGGGACATCAGGACAGCGGGTCGCTCCGACTTCTTCGGCTCAGGTGTCGCATATTTTGCATATACCTTCATACTTGAATCTCCATTCCGTTCGTTTTCCCATAAGATGTAACCAGTATACCAATTTACGACAGATTTTGCAACGC
>JAUNBU010000004.1:15578-27371 GCA_030526925.1 Bacillota bacterium
GAAAATATAATGGTGTAAAGGAGGTGTAGCCATGGAGAACCATACCGTCACCATAGATAACCGGGAGAAGACCACCATCACCGACATTCTCGACATCGACAGCTTCGACGAAGAAGAAATCAGAGCCACCCTGAAGGACGGCGCCATGATCATCAAAGGCGCATCACTCCACATCCAGCTTCTCGACCTGGCGGAAGGCAGAGCCGTCATTTCCGGCACCGTCAATTCCCTCATGTATGTAAAGGTAAAGGGAAAGGGCGAGAAGGGCTTTTTCGCCAAGATCATAAAATGACCATAAGAATGACAGAGCTGGTGGTCGATCAGTCAATAGCGGTCCTGGTCATGATGGCAGCCGGTGTTTTCGTGGAAAGCCTCTGGCAGGCCAAGGGCCTGCTCCAAAGAAGGTCCGGCGGCCGGCTCCTCCTTTGGATGGAGGAGCTGGCCTTCTGGGCGGCCTCCGCGGCCGCCCTTTCCATGTTCCTCTACTACTGTTCCTTCGGCAAGCTGACGGTCCACGGGATCCTGGGCTTTTTGGCAGGGCTTTTGTTGTGGAAAAAAATATGCTGTGGTATAATCAGTGCATGGGAAAACAACGACGAAGCAGACAATTCAAAAGCAGCAGCAAAGTCATCGACATGGAGGAAGCCAGGAAGCAGCGGCAAGCCAAGCGTGAAGCGGAGAAGGCCAAAGAGGAAGCGAAGAAAAAACGGTCATCATCCCAGAACACGCGAGGCAAAATGGCCATCAGAAGGAGCCGGAACAGACGGCGGCTGATGGTGCTTTTGATTGCCCTGGGCATCATCGCCGTCATTGCCCTTTCCGTGATAAACGTGATTTCTCTCAAGCGGGAGGAAATCTCCGTGCTGAAGCAGCAGGAAGAGCTTAAGGAAGAAAAGAAGGAGCTGGAAAAGGAGCTGAGCAACATCAACGATCCTGAGAACCTGGAGGAAGAGGCCCGCAACCAGCTGAGACTCATCAAGCCGGGGGAAGTTCTTTACATGTTCCCGGAGGAGATCACGGAGAAGAACAAGACTCAGGAAAGCACGGAAGAAACAGAGGAATAGGGGAGCCTATGAAAGAAGAACTTGTTGAAGAAGGTCCTATGAAAATAGATGAGATCATAATCGTAGAGGGCAGAGACGACACCGACGCCATCAAAAAAAGTGTGGATGCCGTCACAATAGAAACACATGGATATGGTATAAAGGATACGACTTGGCGGCTCATAGAGAAGGCCTACAGGGAAAAGGGCATCATCATCTTCACCGACCCGGACCATGCGGGCGAGCAGATCAGGAAGCGGCTTTTGAAAGCCTTTCCCAATGCCAAGGAAGCTTTTTTGGATCGTGGTCTTGCCACGAAGGACGGAGACATCGGCATCGAGAACGCTTCGCCGGAGAGCATACGCCGGGCGCTTGCTTCTGCAAAGTGCACGGTAGCGGACAGCCGGACGTCTGATATTTTTACCATGGAGGACATGATGGCAGACGGTCTGGTGGGACAAGCAGATTCCGCCGAAAGGCGAAGACAGCTTGGACAGAGGCTTGGCATCGGCTACGCCAACGGCAAAGCTTTTCTGGAGAGGCTTAACAGATTCGCCGTTACGAGAGAAGATTTTTCGCAGGGGCTGAGGGAGATAGACGAATGAAGCTGTACGCACGGTCAACTATAGAAGAAATCAGAAACAGGCACAACTTCAAGCTTTCCAAGAGCCTTGGGCAGAATTTCATCACGGATCCCACGGTGATAGAGGGGATCGTGGAGGGCTCGGGTGCCGGCGAGGGAGATCTGGTCATCGAAATCGGACCGGGGATCGGAGTGCTGACGGCTGAAGCTGCTGAGGCTGCCGCCGCCGTGGTTGCCGTGGAGATCGACAAAAAGCTGATTCCCATACTGGGGGAGACTCTTCGGGGATATAATAATATAGAGGTCATCAATCAGGATATTCTCAAGACGGATTTGAATGAGATAATAAGAGATCGCAGGGAGCGGGGCATCTTCGACGGAAAGGTCAGGATCATCGGGAACCTGCCCTACTACATCACCACCCCCATCATCATGAAGCTGCTGGAGGAGGTTGTGGCAGCCGACACCATCACCATCATGATGCAAAAGGAAGTGGCGGACAGGATCAATGCGTCCCCCGGCGGGAAGATCTACGGAGCCATTTCCGTGGCGGTACAGTATTACTGCACCGTGGAGCGGATCATGACGGTTCCCAAGGAAGTGTTCATCCCCCGGCCAAAGGTGGATTCGGCGGTGCTGAAGCTGACGCCGAGACAAAAACCACCGGTGGAGCTTAAGGACACGAAAGCCTTTTTTGCCTGCATCAAGGCAGGCTTCGGACAGCGGCGAAAGACGCTGCTCAATTCCCTGACGGGCGCTTTGGGCCTTTCCAGGGAGCAGGTAAAGGAAGTTCTCGGAACGGCGGGCATCGACCCGGTCAGACGGGCAGAGACACTGGACATGAAAGAATTCGCTGCCATTGCCAATGCAGCGGTGGATATAACGCTATCGCAGGAGACAGATTAGATGGAAAAGCTAAAAGGATTTTATGTGAAATATCTGAAGAACTACGGCGTGCTTCTCGTGGCTGTGGCTGTTTTTTTGGATCTTTTTATTGAGACCTTCGCCAGGCATTCGCTGATTCAGAGTATAGGCTTTCTTGTGCTGCATCCGCTTGTTTCACTTTGCAATATTCTGCTGATCCTGGCAGTGCTGTCCCTTTCACTTCTGTTTAAGAGACGCATATTCGCCATATGCCTTTTTTCGCTGCCGTGGATCGTGCTGGGAGCGGTCAACGGTATCATCCTGCTCAACAGGATGACGCCTTTCACCGTAAAGGATCTGAGCAACTTCAGCGATGGTATCTCCATCATCACCACCTATTTTTCCACGGGGACGCTGATTCTGGTGGGCGTCATCGCTGCGGCTATCGTTTTGACCTATGTGGTGCTGTTCCGCAGGACGCCAAAGCTTCAGAGAAAGATCAATTACAAGAAAGTGTTGGCGGTCATTGCCGTTATCATCGTAGCGACCTTTGGGGTGGTGCAGATCAGCATGAGGACAGGAATATTGGAGACCTTCTTCGGCAACCTGGCGTACGCATACAGGGATAACGGAGTGCCATACTGCTTTTTGGTCACCTGGGTCAGCACCGGCATAGACAAGCCGGATGATTATTCTCAGGAAATGATCCAGAGCATCTTCAGCGAGGGAGAGCTGGGAGATGATAATATCTACACTCCGGGCGAGGACGACGATACGGACGTAGACAGCACGCCGAATATCATCTATCTGCAGCTGGAGTCCTTTATCGACCCTACGTTGCTTGAGGGAGTGGAGTATTCTGAGGATCCCATGCCTAATTACAGGAAGCTGATGGAGGAGTATTCCTCAGGCTACCTGACGGTGCCGTCGGTGGGAGCCGGTACGGCCAACGTGGAATTTGAAGTCATGTCGGGCATGAGCGCCAAGTTCTTCGGTCCCGGCGAGTATCCGTATAAGAGTATCTTAAAGGAAGAGACGTGCGAGGCGGCTCCTTACGATCTAAAGACCTTGGGCTATTCCACTCACGCTATCCATAACCACAGAGGTGTGTTCTATAACAGAAATACCGTATTTGCCAACATGGGCTTTGACACCTTTACATCTCTGGAATACATGAACAACGTGATGAAGACTCCGAAAAACTGGGCGAAGGACGCCCTGCTGACGGAGCAGATTTTAGACGCCCTCAACAGCACGGAGGAGCAGGACTACATCTATACCATATCCGTTCAGGGGCATGGCAAGTACCCGACTGAGGAGACCATCACCAACCCTGCCATCACCGTCACCAAGGCGGAATCGGATGAGCAGAAATGGTCCTACGAATACTACGCCAACGAAGTCTACGAGATGGATCTTTTCGTCAAGGAGCTGACGGACACCCTGGCAAACTACGATGAAGATATAATCCTGGTGATGTACGGCGACCATCTGCCTGCGCTGGACATGACGGAAGAAACCGTGAAGACCGGCAATCTGTACCAGACCCAGTACATCGTCTGGGACAATTTCGGCATGAAAAAGAACGATAAGGACCTTGCCACCTACGAGCTGAATGCGGAGATCCTGGATCGGCTGGACATTTCCGTGGGGCTCATGACCAAGTACCACCAGAACTACAACGGCAAAGACGGATACATGACCAACCTGAAATCCCTTGCCTACGATATGCTCTACGGCGAAAAGTACATCTACGGAGAGAAAAATCCGTTTAAGAAGACTGACCTGAAGATGGGCGTCAAGGACATCGTCATTGAAGAAGTAGTTCAAATCGGCGAGAAGTACTACATCAAGGGGCAGAACTTTACCGAGTACAGCAAGATCACCCTGGACGGAGAGGAACTGAAGACCGTATTCCTGGGTCCGACCATCCTGGCCCTCAACGAAGAGGTTGACCCGGAGGACGTTGACAAGATGAAGGTCAGCCAGATCGAAAAGAACAACGAGATACTCAGCACTACTGAATAGACCGTAAGGCGCTTTCTTGTTTTATTGCGCCATGCCGTCAATATCCCATCCCTGCGCCCTATGCCTGCTTTCTGTACTGGCTGGGCGTCATTCCTGTGCTGTTTTTGAACAAAGACGTGAAGGTGTTGGCTCGCTTGAAGCCGCACATTTCAGCGATCTCATTGACCGAGCAGGAGGTGGTCTCCAGCATGATCCTGGCTTTGGCGATCCGCAGCAACAGCAGATAGTTGTAAGGCGTCTCCCCGATGACCTTCTTGAAGGCGGCGATAAAGTATGGCTTGGAAAGGCCGCACATTGCCGCAAGGTCATCCACATTGACGGATTCCGTAAAGTGCTGGTTCATATAGGAAGCGATCTGCATGATTCCCTTCTGGTATTCCGGCGGATTCTTTGGGCGGTCGTGCTCCTCGGAAAACTCCTCCTCGATCAGCTCCGAAGTCAGCAGCAGCGCCAGCGCCCGAAGCTTTTCCATGTGGCAGAGAGGTCCCTTGTCAAACTCATCCTTAAAAAAGCGCAGATAGGCTTTTATCTCCTTCGTCATGGCGAAACGCACATCAAATTCTTTTCCGGCCAGCCCCTTCGCCCTCATACACTCCTCCAGAAACTCCCGATCCACGATGATGTTGTCGTGGGGGATTCCCGAAACCTTGAATTTAGACGCATGGAGCGTATTGCGCTGGACAGGATAGATGAACCCCACCTCTCCGAAATAGATGTTCCCCTCGTACATGATCATGGGCAGCGGCCCGTTGGGGATCAGAAACTCGTAGGCGTCGTGGCTGTGGGAAAAAGGCGGCGATATGCAGTCCGGATCGTCGTTGAAGGAAAGGATGGACAGGTGCTCGCAGTAGTAGTGTTCACAGTGACCCAGGATGGAGTAAAAGTCCGGATGATGGGCAAGGAAAAGGGCTTCCGCCGGGCCTTTTGAGGTGTCTTTTGTCATGGGAGAGCCTCCTTTGGAATTTTATCATTTCGTGCTTTTGCATTAAGAATAGCATAAACCGTCTCCAAATCACAGACGAAAAATCGGAAAATTACGGTAGATTTCTCGAAAAATTAAGAAAATGTCGGAAAATTACGATAAGTTCTCCTTCGAAGGCATCAAATCATTTATGGCGTGAGCCGAATCCAGTATAATGAAAGCAGATAAAATAAATGAGACGTTGCAATGGAGAGGAGGACAGTATGGGGAACGATGTTTTAGGCGGTCTGGGAGGTCTGGGCGGTCTGGTCAAAGGATTGTCGGGCTTGATGCCTCAGGACGATCCGGCGGTAAAGATGCTCAATGCGCAGACGGAATACTCCGACCTGCAGAAAAAAGAACAGGCCCAGCTGGCGGCCATCGGACAGAAGGCCATAGAAAGAGACGGGATCGAAGCCTGGGGAGCCGAGGGAGAAAAGCTGAAGGCCATAAGGATAAGCTTGACCGAAGCCAAGGCTGCCTTGGATCAGACCAAGCAGCAGGCGGAAGCGGAACAGGCGCAGGAGCAGGCTGCAAAGGAAAGCAGAACCTGCCCGTCATGTGGCTGCCTCAATGAAGAAGGCGTTAAATTCTGCCAGGAATGCGGCACCAAGCTGGGACCGAAGGCGAAGATCGTATGTCCGTCCTGCAATGCCGAGCTTGAAGAAGGAGTACGGTTTTGCGGCAGCTGCGGACACAGGATGGAGGTGTAGCGGGTGGCATTTTACAAGAAGCCCTGCATCCACTGCGGCGCGTTGATAGACCGGGACGACCGGTTCTGCCCCAAGTGCGGCAGCAGGAACCCCTTTGGATATCAGTGCCCCAGCTGTATGAGGCCCATCTACAAAGAAAACCAGGTATGCGAGGGATGCGGCAGACCCCTTTACATAAAGTGCCCACACTGCGGAGGCAGGACCTTCATTCAGGACACATGTGAAAGCTGCGGCAATTCCCTGATGGTACAGTGCAGCAACCCGCGATGCGGCGAGATGCAGTTTTTCCAGAACACCAAGTGTACCGCGTGCGGCAAGAAGATCAAAGTGGCGAAATAGAGAGGAAGCGAGGAGAAGAACAATGTTGAAATCTTTTACACGAAACTACCAGGACAATTCCACCGAGGCTGGATTTCAATTCACATTTTACTGCGACATCTGCAACGACGGCTTCAAGTCGTCCTTCATCGAGTCGGAGACCTATAAGAAGGGGAAAGGCTTGCGGGGTATCGCCCAGGGCGCCAGCGTTGTGGGCAGTCTCATAGGCGGCAAGGCGCACAACATGGGCTGGGGACTTGCCCGGGGTGGTGACATCCTGTCGGAGCGGTTCGAGAACAGAAGCCCCGAATGGCAAAAGGAACACGAGCGGGCCTTTGAGCTGGCGCAAAACGAAGCCCAGCAGCATTTTCATCGGTGTCACTCCTGCCAGAAGTGGGTCTGCGATGCGGACTTTAACGAGGACGAAGGGCTTTGCGTACAGTGCGCTCCGAGACAGGAGATCTACGTTGCAAAGGCACGGGCCGAGGCAATGAAGCGGAATATCGATGAAGCGGGACAGAGCGCTACGGTCTGGAAAGGTGAGATCGAGAGCAAGACGACCATCTGTCCGGTGTGCGGCAAGCCTGCGGGAAGCGGCAAGTTCTGCAACAACTGCGGGGCGTCCATGGAGCTGAAGGTTTGTCCGAAGTGTGGAGCGCAGAACGCTCAGGAGGTCAACTTCTGCAATAACTGCGGAACGCCTTTGAGCGGGCCTGCGCCGGAAGCGGCTGCGCCGGGACCTGCCTTCTGCCCTAACTGCGGCAAGGAGCTGGCGCCGGGAACCAAATTCTGCGGACAGTGCGGCACCCAGGTATAAGAGAGCTGAGCGCAGGTTGCGGTGGGCAACAGGCAAATGCATGGCATAAAGGCTCTTGCTTGCCATGGGCGTGCTGCAGGATGCAACTATAGAAATAAAAGCGGCGTGTTTTGCAGGCGGCCGGAGAGGCCGGGTCGGCGGCACGCCGTTGCAGTTTGACGTGAAGTTCGGGTTTAGTATGGAGGTGATTCGGTGAGCGGGCAGTATGAAGGTTTGGTGGCATCCCTTTCCTTTTCGGGAGAGGCAAAGCTTAGCATCGGTGAAGCAGGTCTGGTGGCGGACAGCCTCTTTGAGCAATTGGTGATCCCCTATGAGGCGATCGAGCGGTTCGCCCTGGAAGACTATCAGGTGGGGATATTCCGCAGCGCAAGACGCGGCGCGATGGAGGAAATCAATGTTTCCCGGCTGGGCAATGCATGTCAGTGGTTTTACGACGAGCTGAGGGCTGCCTACAACAGCAGGGTATTGGAAGCCTTTTTGGTGACAGACGCCGCCGAATTTGAAACAAGAGGCGGCTACAGCATCGAGGAAGCGCAACCGCAAAAGCAGAGAGCTTCCGGCGGGGACAAGGTGAATTCCGCTGCAAGCGGGAGAGAGGGTCCCCTGGCCGAACTCAAGGTGTTCCCTTCCTGTTTTTGTTTGCTCCCGCCCGGCAAAGATGGCAGGCGGATCCCCTTTGCCTTCATCAACGGGCTGAAGGAAGAGGACTTCGCCCTGGCGGTGACCTTAAGCACGGGCGAGGCCTATCATTTCCGGAAGCTGGGCTACGACCTGGCGCCTTTCAAAAAAACAATAGAAGACCACATCAGAGCTTTGCGGGAAAAGAACGCCAAATTCGTCGCAGCTCTTTGCGAATCTCTCGGCGACAGCCTGGGCCTTTCCGAAAGCACCAGGGGCGGACAGCTGATGCCGGAGGGTATGGCAGTCCCTATGGAAAGGCTGAACGCTCAGCTTCCGGTTTTGGCGGCTGCCGTAGAAAAGAAGATAGCAAACAGTAAGATGAGCGATACTTACGGCTCCCTGAAAGAGCTTTGCCGACGAGAGGACATTGCCGTGGGGATCAAGGAGCTTCCGCCGGAAAAGGTGGAGGAGCTGAAGGCGGCGCTGATAGAAAAGCTGTCGGCAGAGCAGGAAAGCCAGGGCGCCGGCGGCGGTGAGGCTGATACGGAAATAACCCTGACGCCGGAGCAGGAGGACGCTCTCCGCTGGCGCATCTGGGCTGTCGCACCTTCCAAGGATGGTAGACATGCCGTGGCAGAGTTCGCTTTCCCCGATGAAGACACAGCCACCTATATATTCCGGGTGGCGGGAGAATGGCAGGAGTTTTTGCCCCTGTTTAACCGGGGCATGGAGGCGACCGACTTTGGCAGAGAGATTTTGTCCATGCCGGAAGAAGAACTGGCAAAGGAACAGCACGCCCTCTATCAGATGGCGCTAGACAGGACCCCGGCTCTCCAAAATCTTAGGCAGCAGTTCCGAGGGCGCGTGATCCATCGCTCCGCAGAAAGCTGGAAAAAGGGCGTGCGGCAGTATCTGGCATCGAATAGCTCCAATGCCGCCGGAGAAAATGACCGTTCCGGGACTGAAAAGGATAGGGCCGCACCACGCCAGGCATTTTGCACCCAGTGCGGCGCCAGGCTGGAGACGTCCATGAAATTCTGCGGTCAGTGCGGCACCCAGGTATAGACCTGTTGATAGGCGAACGACAGGTGCCTTGCTGTCGATTCCGGCGACTTGGTGACAAGGGATTAAAAAAGATACAAAATAGAATTTAAAGTAACAAAAGGGCTGTAACGGCGAGAAAATACGCCGGAATACAGTTCTTTTTTGCTTTTTTGAAAAATTTTTTTGCAAAAAGAGCAAAAGCCGTAACCCGTTGAAAATACAGGAGTTGGCGGCGGACAGAAGCGTCTAAAATCAAAAAACAGTTACAAAAATCGAAAAAAGTTTCAAAAAACCGCAAAATGTAACTATAAAGTAACTCGCGGAGTGTATGATAGAGCCATAAGATAAAGAAAAGGGTTTCCGATAGAGGAAATAAAAATAGCCACATTCAGAAGAGTATAAGGAGATGAACGAAATGGAAAAGACAGTACAGGCAAAGAGAAAAAAATATTTGGTAGTTGTACCGGTTATCGTAGCAGGAATAATCGCAGGATCCATGATGATGGACCACAAGGCCGATAACAACAGCACCGCCAAGACCATAGAAGAGAACCAAACGCCGCTGGCAGGACCGACTCAGGAAGATCTGGGTGATGGGAGCGCACCGGTTGCATCCCTGTTCGTACAGCCGGTAATAGAGACGGCAGACGGAACCATGGTTACGGCGAATAACCCGGAAGCCCCGGCATCCAACGGCAATGTGATCGATAACTCCGCAGCAATCGAGAGAGCACAGCAGATTTTGCAGCTGGAGGCAAACCTGGAGGAAGCAGAAACCAATTACACTACGGCTCAGAATCAACTGACAGAAGCGCAGAACGCCCTGGCAGACGCAGAAGAAGCCAAAACCGCAACAGCTGAAAAACTGGCAAAGGCACAGAAAGCCGTAGAAGAAGCCCAGGCTGAAGTTGACAAATACGCAGAGCTGAAAAAGGCATATGAGATCGCAGCAAAGCTCACAGAAGCGGTAAATTACGCAGTCAACAGTAAGGGGAACTTCGCCGAAAATGATGATGAAGCGTTGGCAAAGCTGTATGAGTATTTCGTAGGAAGAAATTCAAATACAACCAGCTTAAACTCAACGGGAGCAAATTATGCGCCGTCCATTACAGCTTACATTGACAAGCTTCTCGGTGAAGGCGTTGAATTAGACGATTACTATTACAGAGTTTATTGCAAGGACGGGGTTGTTAATGTATTCATTTCAGATGAAGCAGCGAAGATCGCCGATATAAGCAACTTTGACAGCAAGAATCCGCAAAAAATCGACGGCGTTTATAAGTTCTATGGAAATGGCGAAAAAGGAATTGAAGCCGGAACGCTTTATCAGGGAACGGCATATCAGGGCGAGGATGGCAGCGGGACAGCTACAAACCCTAAGCATGGTAAGCTGACGGATTTAAAAGAGAATGTAGCTAAAGTTGAAACGACCTATCAGGATATCTTGGATGCGGACAAGGCCCTGGAAGATGCAAAAGCTGCAGAGGCTGAAGCCCAGAAGAATGACGAAGCCGCTCGGGTAGAGGTTGAAAAAGCAACTCAGAACGTAACCGAAAAAGAGCAGGCAGCAAACGATGCAAAGGCAGACGTGGACACCGCCCAGGCAGAACTGGACGCAGCTAACGCTCAGTAAAACCGAAGATTTATGTATTGACAGATCCGATAATTCAAGACACATTATAAAACGCCGTGCATAGGAATCATTCCCGCACGGCGTTTTCCTGTATTCCTTCTGTTGGCGACCGCAAGGCGGTCAGACCTGTCAGCGAGGAATCAGAAGCTTCTGCCCCACGTAGATCAAGTTGGGGTTGGCGATATCGTTCAATCTCACCAGTTCATCTACAGTAGTTCCATATTCTCTCGAAAGTCCCCACAGGGTATCGCCGGGGCGCACGGTGTAGACGATATAATCATCGCCCGGTGTTTCACCGCCATTGCCGCCGTTATCGTCGCAGTCACAGCCATCGTTGGCCCTGCTCACTTGATTTCGAATCTCCTTGCCCCGCGACTGTTCATCGTCGGTCAGGAAAATCGCACCTCGATAATAGTCCAGGTCCACGTGGCCGCTGATCCCGTCTACAGAACCTCTGTCGCTATATTGGAATCCGGACCAGCTGTCCCAGCCGCCGGTGGTATATGGTTCATCCACACCGTAATCGGCGACCCACAGCGGGTAGTCGGTTAAAATTGACCTCCAGACCGACGCCGTATCGTAGGCATCGGAGTAGACGGCAGGCGTGTGTCCCAATCGATCCTCAAGGCGTTCAAGATAGGCACGGGCGATGGCAACGGCTTCGTCGGCAGTAAGTCCCGATAAGTTTTCGAAGTCCATGGCAGCCCGCATATCCTGAGGCTTTGACTGGATCAGATTGGCGAAAAAGTCAGCCTGCATAGCGGCTTCACTTTCCGAGCGCGCAGTAACGTAATGGTAAAAACCGTATTTCAGTCCTGCTTTTCTGGCGCCCTCGTAGTTTCTTTCAAAATATTCATCCACGATGTTTGTGCCTTCTCCCGCTCTGATATATAGAGCCTGGATGCCGGCGTCCCGGACGCGGTCGAAATCGATCTCGCCCTGCCAGACGCTGACGTCGATACCCCGGTACCGCGTGTCATCGGCAAAGGCGCCTGTCGGCAACGCCAGGGAAAAGGCCATCAATAAAGGAAGGAATACAGCTAAAAATTTTCCATGCATTTTCAGCACCTCCTTCGCTCTTATTATATGCAAAGGTCTTTCGAGGCGTGCCGGGAAAATCTCCATTGAGAAAGTGCCGGTTTATGCGTATAATGAAAGGTGACAGCAT
>JAUNBU010000004.1:27471-33553 GCA_030526925.1 Bacillota bacterium
GAAAATCTCCATTGAGAAAGTGCCGGTTTATGCGTATAATGAAAGGTGACAGCATCAAGCTTAAATACGATTCCCAAGGCAGCATCAAACAGGAGAAACCCATGAAAAAAATCAAAGTCCCTACCCTAGAGACGGAGCGCCTTTACCTCCGCATGTGGAACAAGAAAGATGCCAAGGAGCTTTACGAATACGCCAAGAACCCCAACGTAGGACCCCACGCCGGCTGGAAGCCCCACGACAACCCGGCCGAATCCAAGATGATCATTTCCACCATGTTTCTCACCAACATGGTGTGGGCCATGATCGACAAAGAAACCGGCAAGCTCATCGGCAGCATCGGACTGGAAGAAGACAAGTTCAGACCCGACGTCAACAGCAAGGAGCTGGGATATTCCCTGTCGGAAGACTACTGGGGCAAAGGGCTCATGACCGAAGCCGCCAAAAGGCTAATTTCCTACGCCTTTGAGGTCCTGAAGCTGGACGTGCTGATGATCCGCACAGGCGAAAAGAACCTGCGCAGCCAGCGGGTCATAGAAAAGTGCGGCTTTACATATGAAGGGACTCTGCGCAGAACCTACCGAATCTACGACGGGACCATCCGGGAAGTCCGCTGCTACTCCATGCTGCGGGAGGAGTACGAAACCCTTAGAAAGGAAAAGGCACTCTAATGGCAAAGAAAAAGGGCAAGGCAGCGCAAAAGGCGCACAAGACCAATGCGGTGCGGCTGGTGGAGGCAGAAAATATCCCCTACACCATGCACGAATACGAGGCGCCGGAAGGTTTTCTTGACGGCGTGTCGGTGGCGGAATCTCTGGGGCAAAACCCGGCGCAGGTGTTCAAAACCCTGGTGGCGGTGGGCAGCAGCGGTCAGTACTACGTCTGCGTCATTCCCGTGGCAGGGGAGCTGGACCTGAAGAAGGCTGCCAGGCATTTCGGCGAGAAGAAGATGGAAATGCTTCTTTCCCGGAGGCTGACGGAGGTGACGGGCTATGTAAAGGGCGGCTGTTCGCCTGTGGGCATGAAAAGGCTTTTGCCTACGGCGATCGATGCTTCTGCAAAGGAGTTCAAGACCATTATCGTCAGCGGCGGCAAGGTGGGGCTCCAGATGGAGCTGCCTCTGGAGCCGCTGCAAAAGTTGATAGATGCAAAGCTGGCGGACCTGATATCCTGAGGTCCGCTTTAATTTTCAGAAAATTTTTTAGTATTGACAAACAAAATAATTTTAAATTTTTTGTGGTGAAAACCTAAAAAATATCCAAAAATCTATTGACATCCGCTTTTCGTTCATGTAGTCTATACTGGACGCGGCAGGGCAGGAAGGCCCTTTTGACGCCTGTCGCAAGCACCGGCCGGCAGGAATATCGGGCGGTCGCGCAACACCTAAACCCAAACCAAAAACAAAATGAAAGAATATAGGAGCGAGGAACAATGACGAAACGATTGAATGAAGCGGTAGAAATCAGATGGCATGGCCGGGGTGGCCAGGGAGCCAAAACCGCCTGCCTGCTGTTGGCTGACGTAGCCTTCAGCTCAGGCAAGCACGTACAGGGCTTTCCGGAATACGGTCCGGAGCGAATGGGAGCGCCCATTACGGCATACAACAGGATCACCGACGAACACTGCAAGGTCCACTCCAACATTTACACGCCCGACTACGTGGTAGTGGTAGACGAGACGCTGCTCAAATCGGTGGACGTGACCAAAGGCCTCAAGGAAAAAGGCGCCCTCATCATCAACAGCAGGAAAAGCCCGGAGGAACTGCGACCGCAGCTCAAGGGTTACAAGGGCAGACTTTGCACGGTGGACGCGGAGAAAATTTCCATGGAGACCTTGGGAAGGAACTTTCCAAATACGCCTATGCTGGCGGCAGTAGTCAAGGTGAGCAACGTCATTGACCAAGAGCGGTTCATCAAGGACATGCGGGAATCCTTCGAGCATAAATTCGTCCACAAGGAAAACCTCATCGAAGGCAACATGAAGGCGCTGGTAAAATCCATGGAAGAAGTCAAGGTCGGCTGACGTCGACGAACAAGAAGATAGAAAGGCAGGATCATGAAAACAAGAGCAAAGGATATCAACGAGAAGGTCACCTGGCAGGAGGTCACCACAGGTGCGGAAATATACGAGCCGGCAACATCACGGCTGGTGGAGACGGGCGACTGGCGCGTCATGATGCCCGTATTCAAAGAAGAAAACTGCAAGCACTGTATGCTTTGCATCCCATTTTGCCCCGACAGCTCCATCCCCGTAGAGGACGGCAAGCGGCTGGACTTTGATTTCGTCCACTGCAAGGGCTGCGGCATCTGCGTCAAGGTATGTCCCTTCGACGCCATAGATTTTGTAAAGGAGGAAAAGTAAATGGCAATCAAAGACAGAATGTCTGGCAACGAAGCCGTGGCAATCGCAATGCGACAGATCAATCCCGACGTTATGGGTGCTTTTCCCATTACACCTTCTACGGAGATACCTCAGTACTTTTCCCAGTACATGGCTGACGGCGAAGTAGACACGGAATTTGTGGCAGTCGAATCGGAGCACAGCGCCATGTCGGTCTGCATCGGAGCATCGGCGGCAGGAGCCAGAGCTATTACCGCCACATCTTCGGCGGGACTTGCATATATGTGGGAGCTGCTCTACGTGGCGGCGTCCGCCAGGCTGCCCATCACCATGGCGGTGGTCAATAGGGCGCTTACGGGTCCAATCAATATCAACAACGACCACTCCGACTCCATGGGAGCCAGAGATTCGGGCTGGATACAGATCTACGCGGAGACAAACCAGGAGGTTTACGACAACTTCATCCAGGCAATGCCCATTTCCGAGACCATCCGGCTTCCCATCATGATTTGCCAGGACGGGTTCATCACCAGCCACGGCGTTTCCAACATCGAGCTTTTGGAAGATGAAAAGGTCAAGGATTTCGTGGGCGAGTACCATCCGGAGAACTATCTGCTGAAGTCGGAAAATCCGCTGGCAGTAGGACCTTACGGCATTTCCCCATATTATATGGAGGTAAAGCGTCAGCAGGCGCAGGCCATGAAGGACGCAATGCCCATCATCATGGACGTCGCCAAGCGGTATGAGAAGCTGACGGGCAGGAAATACGGATTCTTTGAAGAATACATGATGGACGACGCAGAGGTAGCGCTGGTAGTCATCGGCTCCAGTGCAGGAACAGGCAAAGAGGCCGTTGACCGGCTTCGCGCCGAAGGTAAAAAGGTAGGCCTCATCAAGCTGCGGGTCTTCCGTCCCTTCCCGAGAGTCCCTCTGGCAGAAGCCATGTGCAAGGTAAAGGCAGTAGCCATCATGGACAAAGCGGAAAGCTTTTCCAACAGCGGCGGTCCGCTGTTCAACGAGGCGAGAAACTCCCTTTACGATCTGCCCAACAAGCCTTATGCCATCAACTACATATACGGTCTTGGCGGCAGAGACATCACGGTGGAGGACTACTACGAGATCTACAACGATCTGTTCATCATCAACGAGACAGACGATCCGGGCGACGTGTACCGATACGTAGGCGTCCGTGACTCACGATTCGGCGAACGGGGCTTTGACCATAAGAAGTATGAAGAGTAAGGAGAACAAAACCATGACATATAATCTGAAGAAAGAAGTAGCAAAGCCGGAACGGCTGGCAGGCGGACACAGACTTTGCGCCGGCTGCGGAGCAGGCGTCGCCGTCAGAGGCGTACTGCGAGCACTGGAGCCGGAGGACAAGGCGGTCATCACCAACGCCACCAGCTGCCTGGAGGTTTCCACATTCATCTACCCCCACACGGCGTACTACGACAGCTACATTCACACGGCATTTGCCAACGGAGCGGCTACCATGTCCGGCGTGGAAACGGCATATAGAGTCCTGAAAAAGCGGGGCAAGATCAAAGACAACTTTAAGTTCATCGCCTTCGGCGGCGACGGCGGTACCTACGACATCGGGATACAGTCCCTTTCCGGCGCCATGGAAAGAGGACACGATATGGTCTACGTCTGCTACGACAACGAGGCATATATGAACACCGGCATCCAGAGATCGTCCTCTACGCCGCGTTTTGCAGACGCCACCACCTCCCCTGCGGGAGAGACCATCCCAGGCAAGATCCAGAACAAGAAGGATCTGACGGCAATCATCGCCGCCCACAACATCCCTTATGCGGCACAGACCACATTTTTCGGGAATTTCAAGGACCTTCATGAAAAGGCACACAAGGCTATCTACACGGAGGGTCCGTGCTTCCTCAATATACTGGCGCCGTGTCCCAGAGGCTGGCGGTACGAAACGGAGGATCTGGCGGAGATCTGCCGGCTGGCGGTGGATACCTGCGTCTGGCCTATGTACGAGATCGTCGAGGGTCAGTGGCATCTGACCTACGAGCCGAAGAAAAAGCTGCCGGTTGAGGAATTTCTGAAAAAGCAGGGCAGGTTCAACCACATGTTCAAGAAAGGCAGCGAGTGGATGGTGGACGCCGCCCAGGAATACGTGGACGATCAGTGGGAGAAGCTGATCGCCAAGTGCAAATAAAAAGCGACAAAAGACAGGACCCCGTACTTTGTGAAGAATGGCAGAAAACCTTGAATGGCAGAAAACCCATAAAAACCAATGGCGGCGGAGCCTGTTTTATGGTATAGTATTTTAAAAGTGCGCCACGGCAGAACCGCACCCGCGGGTTGCTGCCATATTGCGGCAGAACCGCACCCGCAGCAACCGCCCCACAAAAAAGAAAAACGAGGAACGAAGATGGAACATATTATCTGGAACAGAGAAATGGAATGCGCAGACCGGGAAACCAAGAACGCCATCCAGCTGGAACGACTGAAAAACACGGTAGAACTTTGCTACAACAAGGTTCCCTTTTATAAGCAGAAGTTCGACGAGATAGGGCTGCGTCCGGACCACATCAAGACCCTGGCGGACGTGAAGCACCTGCCCTTTACGACGGCGGACGACCTGCGAAACAACTACCCTTTTAAGCTCTTTGCAGTACCTAAAAAGGACGTGGTCAGGATACACGGCTCATCGGGAACCACCGGCAAGCCGAAGATCGTCGGCTATACCAGGGGAGACCTGGACCGCTGGTCCGAGATCATGGCCAGAGTCATCTGCGCCGCAGGCGGCACCTCGGAAGACATCGTGCAGATCGCCTTCGGATACGGGCTCTTTACAGGAGGATTCGGACTCCACTACGGCATGGAAAAGATCGGCGCCATGGTAGTGCCCCTTTCCAGCGGTAACACGGATCGTCAGATCATGCTGATGCAGGATTTTGAAAGCACCGTCCTCATCGCTACACCATCTTACGCCCTCTATCTGGCAGACGAAATCGAGAAAAAGGGCATCGACAAGGATACTATAAAGCTGAGGCTGGCCCTGTTTGGCGGCGAAGGTCACACCGAGGAGATGCGTGCCAAGATCGAAGCACAGCTGGGGCTCCTGGCTACGGAGAACTACGGTCTTTCTGAATTGGGAGGACCCGGCTATTCGGGAGAATGTTACCTGAAGACAGGGTTACATATCGCAGAGGATCAGTACATTTCCGAGATCATCGATCCGGACACGTTGGAGCCGCTGCCTATGGGAGAAAAGGGCGAGCTGGTCATCACGTCACTTGTCAGAGAAGCCTTCCCGATGCTCCGCTACAGGACCAGAGACATCACCTGGCTCAACGACGAGCCGTGCGATTGCGGCAGGACATCCATGCGAATGGCGAAGGTCCAGGGCAGGACAGACGACATGATGGTGATCAGAGGCGTCAACGTATTCCCGTCCCAGATCGAATCGGTCATCATGGCAATGAAGGAAATCGAACCGTTCTACGAGATCATCGTTACTACGGAGGACTATCTGGACAGGATCGAAGTCAGAGTGGAATTTTCAGACGCCAGCCTGCTGGATGATTACAATAAACTGGAACAGCTGAGAAACAGGATCAGACACAACATCAAGTCGGTGCTCAACATCGACGCCAAGATCACCCTGGTAACACCGGGAACTCTGCCGCGTTACGAGGGAAAGGGCAAGAAGGTCATCGACAAGAGGAACAAATAACAGAAAGGTAGACGACAGAACAATGCAGAAGAAAAT
>JAUNBU010000135.1 GCA_030526925.1 Bacillota bacterium
CAAATTGATATATGCACAAGCCACATGGCATATGATCGAACGCTTCCTGCAGCAGTCTGTCCCTTTTCTGATTCCCTTGATCGGAAGAAACGGTTACTGTCGCCATTCCTATACCCCTCCTTTTAACTCCTGATAAAACAGCTCTGCTTTCTGAAACTCCTCCTGTATCGCTCCATACAGCTGAAGGTAATCATCTCTGTCTTCCCTTATGCGCAGCGGCTCCACAATGGCGCTGACCGCCTCGTACATAGGCTTCAGTCCCATATTTCCCACAACGCCTTTTAAGGTATGTGCTGCGTCAAATGCTGCGCTCAAATCATGGGCATCCAAAGCATCTCCCAGCATCTTCATGTTCTCATCCTGAAAAAACATATCCATCAGCTTCAGATACATATCTTCGTTGTCCATGAACCTCATCATGGTGTCTTCGTAGTTAGCGCCGTAGCGCTCAAAGGCTCTTCTGAAATCTGTCATTCTGCTCTCCCCTTTCCTCCCATCAGTTCGGATAGTGTCTTGTACATTTCCTCCGGTCCGATAGGCTTTGCCAGATGTGCATCCATCCCGGCTGTTTTACTTTTTTCAATATCGCTTTCAAATGCGTTGGCTGTCATGGCTATGATGGGAACTTTTAAGGCGTCCTTGCGATCCATCTTTCTGATTTTCATAGTCGCCTCATGGCCGTCCATCACCGGCATACGAATATCCATGAGAATAGCTTGATAGTAGCCTTCTCTTGATTCCCTGAACTTCTCGATTGCTTCAAAGCCGTTACCGGCAGCATCCACAAGGAATCCCTTTGATTCCAGAAGCGCTCGTGCCACTTCCGTATTCAGCTCGTTATCGTCTACCAGCAGCAACCGCCTACCTGTAAAGTCGTAGTCTTCTTCAGTGCTGCTGACCTGCATTCTGCTCTGCATCGTCCTGGTGGAAAATACATCGACCCCGGCCTTCTTGTCATCCCGTATTCTCTTCTCATCTCCGGCAAATTCCAGTCTAATGTCTATGGTAAATTCGCTGCCTGTGTCTTTTTTTGACCTGACGGACATCTTCCCGCCCATCATATCTACGATGTTCTTTGAAATGGCAAGACCCAGTCCGGATCCACCGTAGGACGAATTGTTCCCCGTGCTTTCCTGAGAAAAGGGTTCGAATATCCGGGAAAGAAATTCTTCGCTGATTCCCCTGCCCGTATCACTCACTACAAATCTCAGTCTGTCCGCATCTTCGGATTTCTCCACCGAAGAGACATTCAAGAGAACATGGCCACCCTCATCTGTGAACTTTATGGCGTTGCTCAGCACATTGACGAGTACCTGCTTCAGCTTAATGGCATCTCCCAGATATCGTTCTTCAAGATCTGAGGATATTTCCCACCGGTAATCCACGTTCTTAGTCGCCGCCTGGGCGCTGCATATGTCATTTATCCCTTCCAGGAATTCCTTCAGATGTATAGGCTCATATTTCAGGAGCATCTTCCCGCTCTCTATCCGGCTCATGTCGAGAATGTCGTTGATCAGCGAAAGCAGGAATTCCGACGACGCCTTGATCTTGGCGATACAATCCGTCACCTGTTCATCATCGCCTACCGACTGCTCGGCAATAGTGCTCATTCCCAGAATGGCGTTCATCGGAGTCCGTATTTCGTGGGACATCCGCGACAGGAATTCGGATTTAGCAGTACTGGCCTGCTGTGCCGCAAGCAGTGCGGCTGCGAGAGCCTCATTCTGCTTCTGTTCTTTGTGCACTACGTCGGTCACATCCGTACGAGTAACGCCTACCCTGCCCAAATCTTCGTCGATGTAAAACACCTGGAATTTCTTGATATTCTTGATATATGAGGAACCGTCCCTTCCCTGCATCTCCAGGATAAAGGTATATGAACCCTCCTTTTCAAGGCGTTCTTTCATATAGTCAAAATCCAGCTTTGCCAGATATTCAGCATAATTTTCTTCGTCCATAAAGTTATCGGCAACTACGCGTATTGCTGCCTGAAACTTCCCGCTGTATGGGAGAGTGTTGGGACCCTGCCC
The DNA here is from genome assembly GCA_030526925.1 of Bacillota bacterium. Taxonomy (GTDB): domain Bacteria; phylum Bacillota; class Clostridia; order Peptostreptococcales; family Anaerovoracaceae; genus Lentihominibacter. The sequence continues at coordinate 2,031 of JAUNBU010000135.1, forward strand.
TTTATAAGTCACCAATCTGTGGACGTCATTGACTATGTCCACCTCCGTTATGACATCGTAATCCAGATCCGAAAGCTGTTCCAGAAGTTTTAGCTGTACTTTTTGCTCCGTAATATCGAAGGTGTAAAAAAATACGATGATATCCTTTGTCTCCGGATTCATATACGTCCGAAGATTGGTATTGCTCCAGAACAGACTTCCGTCATTCCTCCGGCGGAGAAATTCAAAGCGATAGCTGGTCTCTCCTCTGGCATAATCTTCAAGGACCTTCTGCCGCTTTAGCGTAGCGGCGATTTTCTTGCCGTATTCCCGGTCAACAGCTGCCTCCGCCAGATTAAAAACAACCTGATCGTAGGCGTCTCCTACGCGAGCAACCGACGCCTGCGAGGCGAACATGTAATTCTCCACCCTGTTGCGGGTCACATTGATGCGTCCTTGTATGCACTCCTTGGAGGAAGAAGTCTCGGAAAAATAGGCAAGTTCCTTTTCATACAGCTCTTTGGTCCGTTCCTGCATTTCCTTGCTTTCAGTAATATCAACGAAAACGCAGTAAAAATACTGTTGACCGTCCGACTCCGTCACAAGCTGGCCCTTGATGAATATCCATTTCACTGTCCCATCCTTGCAGATAAGCCTGTTTTCATTGTATATGTTGCTGCTGTGTTTCAGCTGCTGAAGCAGCTTATCCGTCATGGTCTCCAGATCGTCCGGATAGATCACACTGGACATCTTGTTGCCCATGGCGGCGAATTCTTCCCTCGTATATCCGAGGAATTCAAAGAGCCCATCGTTGGCGTTCAGCACGGAAAAGTCTTCGTCAAACCTGCATCGAAACACAGCGCCCGGTATGGTATTCCACAGGCGCTCCGCCTCTTCCTGGATCTTGTGTCGTTTGGTAATATCCATACATGCGGAGGTGATCACCGGCCTTCCCTCTTCATCCTCCATTTTTCTGCCGAGATCGTGCACCCAGATATAAGAGCCGTCTTTCTTTTTCATGCGGTATTCAACCACATATTCGCCCTTTTCTTTGATCTGCAGATCTGCCGCTTTATCCACGATTCCTCGGTCATCTGGGTGGATGCAGTTGGAGATCAGTCCGTCGATGTCCTTTACAAATTCTTCCTCGCTCTCATACCCCAGATATTCAAGCATCCTCTTGTTGATAAAATAAAAAGGAAATCCTTCCGCAATATAACCGCCCATCATACCACCGGCCACAGAGTCGTTAAGAATTTCCTGCCTTTGTTTCATGATGCTCTTTGCAACGTTTCCTGAGCTGTTGTCTATCTTCATATCCCATTCTCTTTCCACAGGCAGCAATCGTTGAGCTTCTGTGCCCTCGCCTGTCTCAATGCGTACTCTGCGTGGCTGACCATACCTACGATAGAATCTCCCTGTTTCATTATGGCCGCTCCACCAAAACATGAAACGGGTACATCTTCTTTGACTACTCTGTTGCGGAAATCGCTGCAGATCTTCCTGCCCGTCTCAAGGACCTTTTCTTCAGACGCCTTCTTTGTGAATATGATGAGGAACTTGTTTCCCTCTACCCTCGCCAAAAGATCCTCTTCGTCTGTGTGCTTGAGGATTATATTGCTGAAGGAAACCAGAAGCTGGTCACCTCTGGAATATCCGTATGTATCGTTGTATTTCTTCATATCATCCAAGTCGAAGACGCATATGCCCAATGGGAAATCTTCCTTCTTTGGAGGAGCCATGGATGCCTCCAACCCCCTGCGGTTCAGAAGCCCCGTCAGATGATCTTCGTGGTCGTGGTTTGCCAGCATCTGCGCCCATTTCTGCCCGGCAGAAATGCTGTTGATATGCTGTATCCTCTTCAAGAGACTGACTGCAAGGTGCGGTTTTGATACGAAGTCATCTGCACCCATTTCAAATGCCTTTAATTCACGCTCCATATCGGCGCAGCATGTGGTGATGACCGGGAAGTTCCACAGGTTATTATCCTTCTGAATCTCCTCCAGCACCAAAAAACCATCCGGCTCAGGCAGCGTTAAGCTGAGTATGAGCACCGATAAGTTGCGATTTTTGATGCAGTCGAGCGTATCTTTGCAATTACTCGTCTCCAAAATTTCAAATTCCTCTTCCAAAACCTTGGAAATTTCCTGTCTGTACGCCATATCTTCGTCTGCGATCAGCAGGAGAGGCTTGTCCTCTGAGGCATTCCCACCCCGCATATTGATCTCGTTGATACTGCAACAGTCTTCGCTTCGGAGAAGCTTTTCAAATTCTTCATATGCCATCGGCTTGGCGAAATAATACCCTTGAACGTAATCGCAGCCTATATGCTCAAGGCGCCGCAGCTGCTCTTTAGTTTCCACGCCTTCCGCCACGACGCTGAGGTGCATCCAGCGCGCCAGATTTATGATAAACTGCAGTATCCCCTGGCTGTTAGACCTGGTAGTCTCATTCTGAATGAACTTCATATCCAGCTTAAGAACGTCGATGGACATCTCGTTCAGCATGTTCAGCGAAGAATACCCGCTGCCGAAATCGTCCATTTCTATGATAAAGCCCAGCTCCTTAAGGTGGCTTACGTTATCTATTATCTTTTTCGGGTCCTTGGCATAGGCGCTTTCTGTGATTTCCAGATGCAGCCGCGAAGGTGACAGTCCGTATTTATTGACCGTGCTCATGAGGATCTGGGCAATATCCGTGTTGTATATATCCGCCCGCGATACATTGACCGACACCGAAATAGTCGGCAGCCCCTTGTCGTCCCAGTCCCGCAATACGGAACATACCTTATCCCATACAAACTGATCCAGCTTTGTTATGAACCCGTTCCGCTCAAAAATCGGTATGAACTCTCCCGGTGACTGGAGTCCCCATTCCGGGTGTTCCCACCGTATCAAAGCCTCTGCACCAACCAGACATTCGTCCTTGATCCTGTATTTCGGCTGCATATATACGACGAACTGCCCCTCCTCCAGCGCCGATTCCATACTGTCGGTTATAGCCTGCTCCTTGAGCAGCTTGTCCCGCAGCGTATCGTCGTATATTGCCACGTATTCGCCGTACCGTCCACGGATGCTACGCGCCGCCAAAAGCACTCTATCACACATCTGCTCAACGGAAATGCTGGCATCCTCTATCTGATAGACACCCCACTTTATGACCACATTGGTGACGTCCAAAAACTTATTTACTTCTGCATTGACTGATGTGAACAGCTCCGTAGGATATTCGGCCCGGCGCTCAACAAAGCACACGAACTGGTCTGCATTCATGCGTCCGCAGATGCCCATGCCCTCTACCTTATCCTTATAAACATCGGCTATATGCTTCAGCAATGCGTCTCCGTAAGGCATTCCGAAGACATCATTGATCAGTTTGAAATTCTCAACATCGGAACAAATCAAGTCGTACTGCTTTTTAGGATTTCTCAAAAGCATCTCACGTACTCTTTCCATGAAAAATTCCTTGCTGTATACCCCCGTAAGCCTGTCGTACTTAAAGAGGTTCATCATGGCAGCATTTTCCCGCAGGTTGATGATGCTGGCAACACGATGCAGTATGATCTGTGGTTTATATGGTTTCGCCACAAAATCCGTCGCTCCTCTGGCGAGCGCCGTGACTTCATCGCTTTCATTGTCGTTTTGCGTTGTTACTATGATCGGAATTGACGAAAACTCGGAATTTGATTTGACTTCGGATAAGAAAGTATACCCATCCATAACGGG
>JAUNBU010000136.1 GCA_030526925.1 Bacillota bacterium
CTACCGTTACCTTCACGCCGATCTCGTCAAAGTTCTGAGCGCAGATATTGGCCATATCGATCCTTACCTGGTCTCCCTGGCCGCAATTGATGGTGAATTCCAGCGGCTGACCATCCTTCTCATAGATACCGTCGTCGTTCTTCGCCCAGCCTGCTTCCTGGAGCAGCTGTTCTGCCTTAGCAGGGTCATAATCGTATTTCTCGATATCAGGGTTGTTGTAAGGCCCTGCCTGCAGCGGTGAATATGCGATCTGTCCATGTCCCAAAAGCACGCTGTCGATGATCGCCTGTCGGTCGATGGCATAGCTGAGGATGGCAGGCAATTCTCTGTTGTTCGCCCACAGATCGTTTTTAAAGTTGTACATGATGCCTCTGTAGTCGGCTGTAGTCATGGAATACACATTGAAGTCATCGTTTCCTGTAAAGTTTTCTTCAGCCTTCGGCGTGATCTGTGCGAAGTTCAGCTCGCCCGACTCCAGCTGCAATGCTCTGGCATCCGTATCCTCTACGATCTTGAAGACCACCTTTTCGATCTTCGGTTCGCCTGCATAGTAGTCAGCGAATTTTTCCATGGTGATGCTCTGTCCCATATCCCATTCCACCAGCTTGTACGGACCTGCGCCCACCGGATTCTGGTTGAAATCAGCAGTCGTAATATCCTCACCCTCCAGGATATGCTTCGGCAAAATCCCCATGGTCAGATAGTCCAGCATGGCAACGTTTGGCGCCGTCAAGTGAATATTCACATGGGTATCGTCTACCACTTCTATCTCTTCTACGTCCTCAAAGTTGGAGGCGTTCTCCGAGCCATTGTCCGGATCCATGATGGCTTCGATGGTGAACTTCACATCTTCTGCCGTCAGCGGCTCTCCGTCATGGAAAGTAAGACCGTCCCGCAGCGTAAACTGATAGGTGTTGGTGGCTTCGTCAAAGGTCCATTCCTCTGCCAGGCCCGGAACCACGTTATCGTTGGCGTCATGGGCCGTCAGCCCTGCAAAGAGCAGCAGGTTGATCTCGCCATGCTCCAGAAGCGCCGGATTGATAGCGTCGTAGTCTCCGCTGCCGTAGATCAGCGTCTTGCCGTCGTTTTCGATCTCATTACCGCCGCATCCCGATAAAACCATGCTGCAGGTCATCATCAGTGCGACCATAAGGATCAGTAGCTTGCTTTTCTTCATCTGTTCTTCCTCTCTTCTTTCTCTTTAGTTTGTTGATGTTACGTCTGCTGCTCATAGGCATGCAGACCGCTTACCTCTACTTTTTCTATTTCAAGAGCCGCTTCCTGCGGCCGGTTAAACACAGTTTATACGAGCCTGTCCCGCTTGTTCCTGCTTCTCAGATATTCCCCGATCTCCGTGATGCAGATCAGAGTTACCACCAGGAATGTTCCCGGAATCAGCAGCATCCACCAGGCGCCTGTCATCATAGCCCGCTGGGAAAGAGACATGAGGCTGCCCCAGGAGATGATATCCGTCGGCAGACCGACCCCCAGAAAGCTGAGAGTCGCCTCCGTAGCTATGGCTGTCCCGATATTGGTCACCACCATGAACATGATGGCAGACATGAAGTTAGGCATCAGATGCTTCCACAGGATGTAAAAGAATCCGCCTCCCATGGTCCTGGCTGCCATGACGAAGTCCGCCGTCCGCAGCTGCTGTACCTCGCTTCGCACCATCTTGGCCACCGCCATCCATCCCGTGATCCCCAGCACCAGAGAAATGGAAAGGACGGTAGCGTCTCCCAGTATGGCTTGAATGAAGATGACGAACAATATCTGAGGAACGCTCATGAGGATCTCAGTAAACCGCATCATCACATCGTCTATTTTCTGAGATGCCAGTCCCGACGCGGTCCCGTAGACGATGGCGATCGCCGTAGAGATCAGTGTCGCCAAAAGTCCGATGATAAGGGATATCCTGCCACCGTACCAGATGACGGAAAACAAATCCCTCCCCAGGGTATCGGTCCCGAATATATGGTTGCCGCCCGGCGGACTGCTGATGTCCGACAGGTTCATGTAGGTGGGATCGTGAGGCATGATCAGCTCCGCAAAGGCGCACCCCAATATGATGACCGCAAGGATCCCAATGGATATATAGGGCAGCTTCTCCCATGGACGAAGATAGGACTTTTTTCTATTCTTTATGGAAAGGCTTCTGTCGTTTTTGCTCATAACAGTTGCCCCCGTTCTTCTTTGATGTCCGGCGCCAGCTTTTCATTGATCACCTGGGCTATCATATTGGCAATGATGACCACCGCTCCCGTAATGAGACATATCAGCATCAGCATGTTGTAATCGTGGTACTGGGCGCTTTCCACACCAAGTTTGCCCATTCCCGGGTAGGAAAATACCAGCTCCACCACGTAGGCTCCTCCCAGAAGATGAGGCAGGAAAATCGCCATGATGCTGACGACTGAAGGCATGATATTTTTCAGGCAATGGCGGTATATGGTCTGCCGCTGGCTCAGTCCTTTGACCTTGCAAAGCAGCACGTATTCTTTGTTAACTTCCTCCGACAACTTGTTGCGCATCAGATAGGCGCAGTACCACAGATGGGAAATGACTATGGCAGCTACCGGCAGTATCAAGTGCACCAGCCTGTCCCCCAGCCCCGAACCGCCCAGAGAATTGGCGCCGCTCTGGGGCAGCCAGCTGAGACTGACAGCGAAAACCAGGATCAGCAGCAACGCTACGAAAAATTCCGGTACGCTGTTGGCTGCAATGCCGATCTTGCATACGAGCTTGTCCGCCAGCTTCCCTTCATGGCGGACGCAGAAGACCGCCAGCAGCAATCCCAGAACAAAGATGGTCGCAAAGGAAAGACCTGCCAGCGCCAGTGTATTGCCGTAGACCTGGCCGATCACATGGGCAGCCGGCTGCTTGTACTTGTAGGAAATGCCGAAATCCCCGTGGAGTGCGTTTTCCACCCAGGTAAAATATTGAGTCACCAGAGAGTCGTTGAGTCCCAGCCGTTCCTCAGCAGCCGCCAGCTGCTCCTGGCTCATCCTCTCCACAGCTTCGCCGTAATACGACCTGAGCGGGTCTCCCGGCGCCAGCCGTGAAACGAAAAAGACTATAAGGGACAGCACAACAAGAGACAGGATAAGCTGCCCTATCTTCTTAGCTATGTACTTGACCGTTTCCCTGCTCATAAGCCTTCCTCTCCAAAAGAGATTCTGTCCGCCTCAATAGTTTGGCAAACAAAAAACCACGAAAACCAACGTTCCCGTCATGAGAACATTAACCTTCGTGGTTTTTCGTAAGAGCGCTTCCTGCGCTCGCTTTATTATACTACCAAATCAGCAAGGTTCTGTCAATGAGATTCCTGCATTTTCTAGTATTCCTCCCGATCTTTCAAGACATACCAGAGGATCAGCAGGATCCCTGCCGACAGTACTATGGAAAGCGCACATGCGATCTTGCAAATGGATTTTTTCTTGCCTGCTTTTTCTAATTTTTTACCGCTCATAATAACTTCCTTTCCGACGAAGTCGTTCAAAACGCCATTGCCTTGAAACAAAACTTGTCTTCCGTAATTAGTATACATTATACACTCTTTTCCCAAAACTGGCAAATGTAGTTTCTGTGTGATATAATGACTTCCATGAAAAACAACCGGACAGTCAATACGAAAAAAATTGCTTTCACCGCCCTACTGGCGGCGCTGGCGCTCATATTTTCCTACATCGAGGTGCTGATCCCTTTTAATCCGGGGATCCCCGGAATCAAGCTGGGGATAGCCAACCTGGTGATCATCATCGCCCTCTATTATCTGGGCAGCGGCTACGCTTTGACCGTCAATCTGGTGCGCATCTGCATCGCAGGACTTCTGTTTAATGGACTGTTCGGAGCTCTCTATTCTCTGGCAGGCGCTCTTCTGAGTCTGCTTGTGATGATCCTGCTGAAAAAGACAGGGCTTTTTTCCGTTACCGGCGTGTCTATGGCGGGTGGCGTTGCCCACAACCTGGGGCAGTTGCTGATCGCCGCCTTCCTGGTTTCCAACATCAAGGTCTTCGTGTATTTCCCTGTTCTGGTTATTTCCGGCGTGGTCAGCGGCGCACTCATCGGGGTCCTGGCTTATCTGATCCTTCGGAAGCTGCCGCCTTTTTCTCCAGCCGCCTCAAAATGATGGTAAACACCAAGGAAATCTTAAAGACCTGCAACGGCTTTTTTAGAGCTGTCACAGGTCTTTGCTTTTCTGTCGCTATGTTTGTTATATCGCCCGGTCAGCGTTTTTATGCTTCTGCCGCTTCAGGCTTTGCTGCCGGTTTGGCAGGGGCCTTCTTCTTGCGGAAGTTGACGATGGCGCCTGTTGGACATTCCTTGGCGCAGATGCCGCAGTTCTTGCAGGCGTCCAGATCGATCTGAGCCACGTTGTTCTCCACCTTGATTGCGTCAAACTTACAGGACTTCTGGCACTTCATACAGCCGATACATCCGTTGGCGCATATCTTTCTCGTAACCGCACCCTTCGCCATAGACTTACATGCCACGAAGACCAGATTCTTCTTCTTGACCATGGAAATGATATGGTTCGGGCACACCTTGGCGCATGCCTGGCAGCCTACGCACTTTTCCCTGTCTATCTTGGCAACGCCGTCAACGATGCGGATAGCGTCATAATTACATGCCATCTGGCAGTCGCCCATGCCCAGGCACCCGTGAGGGCACGCCCAGTTGCCGCCGTAAAACTGCTTGGCAGCTTTGCACGTATGTATCCTGTCAGCCGTCATGATCTCTCTCGTCACACCGTAGGTACCGTTACACATTACCATGGCAACCTCCGGCTCTACCTCGCCGGCTTCCACACCCAGTATCCCTGCGATCTGCAGTGCCAGCGTACCGCCGCCTACAGGGCACAGGCTGGGACTTGTATCAGGGTCTTCTCCCAATGCTGCCGCATAATCGTCACATCCTGCAAATCCACAGGCTCCGCAGTTGGCGCCCGGAAGGGCTTCCCTGACTGCCGCCACCCGTTCATCCACAGGCACATACATCAGCTTTGATGCGATGGTAAGGATGATACCTGCGACCAAGCCTACAACAGCTACTATAATAGCCGGTAATACTATTGTTCCCATCTGTATCCTCCTCTCTTAACCGAAAATCCCGTCGACCACACCGGAGAATCCCATAAATGCCAGGGATAAAATAGATGCGGTGATCAGCGTGATGGGGATTCCCTGGAAGCACTCCGGAATTCCCTTACAGGTTTCCAGTTTTTCTCTCAGTCCTGCGAAGAGCACCATTGCCAGCAGGAAACCGATCCCTGCTCCCAGTGCGCAGACCAGAGCTTCCACGTAGTTATATCCTTCTGTGATGTTCATGATGGTAACGCCCAGTACGGCGCAGTTGGTGGTGATCAGCGGCAGGAATACACCCAGCGACTTATAAAGCGGCGGCATGTATTTCTTCAGCGTCATTTCGACCAGCTGTACCAGGGATGCGATAACCAGAATGAATACCACTGTCTGTAAGTATCCTATGTTGAATTTATCCAAAATGAACATCTGGATCGGCCATGTTGCCGCCGTTGCCAGCAGCATAACGAAGGTTACGGCAACGCCCATACCTACTGCCGAATCCAGCTTCTTGGAAACGCCCAGGAACGGACAGATTCCCAGGAACTGTGATAATACGAAGTTGTTGGTCAGGATCACTGACATCATGATGATCAATATTTC
>JAUNBU010000137.1:0-3914 GCA_030526925.1 Bacillota bacterium
TGTAAGGATACTTTTGATCTTTGTCAACCTATATTATCAAACAGAAAACGTTTTTGGGGCTTCAATAAAGAAAACGTTTTTGGAGTTTCTTGAAGCTTGGGGGTTTTGGAGCCTTGGGATTTTTGAGTGAACTTTGAGCAGGTTTTGGTGAATTTTTTATGGCTGATGCGATTTTGGGGGTATGCAAGCGGGGACAGTTGTGGTATACTAACTTTCAGAAAGATACTGATACCCTGTGGGGGTATCAACGCCTACGGACACACACCCTGCCGATTATCCAACCGAAACCAACTACCAGCGTTCCTTTTGCATAAAAGTGCGCTCTTTACAGATGGACAGTCTCGATACCGGAAGGGAACTCGAATACACAGGAGGCAAACATGCAGGAAAAATTTGATATAACAGGAATGAGCTGCGCCGCCTGCTCCGCCCGCGTGGAAAAAAGCGCCTTGAATCTGCCGGGGATCCGGGAGGTCTCCGTCAACCTGCTGAAGAACAGCATGGTAGTCAGCTACGACGAAACGGCTCTTAATACGCAGCAGATCATCGACACCGTCGTAAAGGCGGGCTACGGGGCCGTTCCCCAGCAAAAAGGCGGTGTCTTCGGCAACTCAGCTGACGGCGCATTTGGTCGACCAAGCGGCGGCGTCTCCGGGGCGGTCTCCGGTGCATCAATTACGCCTGTAGACACGGCTCAAAAAGAATACGAAACCATGAAAAAGCGGGTAATCTGGTCCTTCGTCTTTACGATCCCCCTCTTTTACCTTTCCATGGGGCACATGCTCCACTGGCCGCTGCCCGCCATTTTTCTGGGCATGGAAAACGCCATGATCTACGGCCTCACCCAGTTTTTGCTGGCCATCCCGGTAATCATCATCAACTCCAAATACTTTCGCATGGGCTTCAAAACCCTGCTCCATCGGTCGCCCAACATGGACTCCCTCATCGCCCTGGGCGCAGGCGCATCCGTCATCTACGGCATCTACGCCCTTTACAAGATAGCCTTCGGCCTGGGCCACGGAGACATTTCCATGATAGAGCAGTTCGCCCACGACCTTTATTTTGAAGGCGCTGGGACCATCCTGACTCTCATCACCCTGGGCAAGTTTTTTGAGGCTCGTGCAAAAGGCAAGACTTCCGATGCCATCAACAAGCTGCTGAATCTGGCGCCGAAAACCGCTACGGTGATTCGGGACGGTGTGGAATCCGTGATTCCGGTGGAAGATCTACAGACCGGCGACATCCTTGCTGTAAAAGCCGGCGAATCCATCCCGGTAGATGGGACCCTGCTGACGGGGACGGCTTCTGTAGATGAATCCGCCATCACCGGAGAAAGCATCCCTATCGACAAAGCTGTAGGCGATACAGTCATCGGCGCCACCATCAACAAGAGCGGCTATTTTACCATGCGCACCGATAAAGTGGGCGAGGACACGGCGCTGGCTCAGATCATCCGCCTGGTGGATGAAGCCACCAGCTCCAAAGCCCCCATCGCCAAGCTGGCCGACAAGGTTGCCGGAATCTTCGTTCCTGTTGTCATAGCGGTCGCTGTTCTGTCCGCAGTCATATGGCTGATGGTAGGCGCGACTTTTGAATTTGCTCTTTCCATCGGCATCTCGGTCCTGGTGGTGTCCTGCCCTTGCGCGCTGGGGCTGGCAACTCCCACTGCCATCATGGTGGGAACGGGACGCGGCGCTGCCAACGGCATACTCATCAAATCGGCGGACGCCCTGGAAACCGCCCATTCCATCGACACGGTGGTTCTGGACAAGACGGGAACCATCACCGAGGGACGACCTGCCGTAACGGATCTGCTTTGCTGCGACGGCGTCACGGAAGAAGAATTGCTGCAGACGGCGGCCTCTCTGGAAAAGCTTTCCGAGCATCCTCTGGCGCAGGCTATCGTCACCTTTGCATATGGAAAAAGCACATCCCTCTTGCCTGCCGGGGAGTTCGTGCAAATTCCGGGCGGCGGCGTTCGTGGAAAGATCGACGGTGCCCTTTGCCTGGCGGGTAATCGAAAATTTATGGAATCCCAAGGGCTTTGGGACGGCAGCTCCGCTGCCTTTGCTGAGGGCTACGAAAAGCTGGCCGGACAGGGAAAGACACCCCTGTTTTTTGCAAAAGGCGGACAATTGCTGGGCATGATCGCAGTTGCCGACGTGGTAAAAGCCACCAGCAAACAGGCTATCCAGGAATTGAAATCCTTGGGGATCCAGGTGGTCATGCTGACCGGAGACCACACCGGAACGGCGGAAGCCATCAGAAAACAGGTGGGCGTAGATCATGTCATTGCAGAGGTTTTACCCCAGGATAAGGAACAGGAGATCCGCAGACTGCAGGAAAGCGGCAGGAAGGTTGCCATGGTGGGCGACGGTATCAACGACGCCCCTGCGCTGGTGCGCGCAGACGTTGGGATCGCCATCGGCGCAGGCACCGACGTAGCTATGGAATCGGCGGATATCGTCCTGATGAAAAGCGATCTGCTGGACGTGCCGACTGCCATTGAACTGAGCAAGGCTACCATACGGAACATCAAACAAAATCTTTTCTGGGCCTTTTTCTACAATGTGATCGGAATCCCCATCGCTGCCGGATGCTGGTTCATTGCATTCGGGTTGAAGATGAGTCCGATGATCGCAGCCCTTGCCATGAGCTTCAGCTCCGTCTTCGTCGTATCCAATGCCCTCAGGCTGAGGTTCTTTAAGCCAAAGCATGTGGATGCGGCAGATGTGTCGGCGCCGAGATCAAATACGTCAATGATGCAGCCGGAAGAAGCTCCGACTGAGCAAATAACGGTAGAACAAAATGAAAATGGAGGGACCACAATGAAAAAAGAATTACAAGTAGAAGGCATGATGTGCCAGCACTGCGTGAAACACGTCAACGATGCACTCAGCAAGCTCGAAGGAGTGATCGACGTCAACGTGAGCCTGGAAGAAAACAAGGCCGTTGCCACCATGGCAAAGCCTGTCGATGATGCAGTTTTAAAAACCGCCGTGGAAGACGCCGGCTATGAAGTGAAAGGAATCGAAACCTATGAAAGCTGATAAAACAAGTGTGACCCGCAAGGTGAAGATCGCCCGCGGGCAGCTGGATGGAATACTTAAAATGATCGAAGAGGATCGGTACTGCGTGGACATTTCCAACCAGCTGATGGCTGCTCAGGCGCTGCTCAAAAGCGCCAACCGGGAGGTCCTCCGCGCCCACATCCGCAACTGCGTGCGAGAAGGGCTGCAGACAGACGAACCCAACGCCAAGCTGGAAGAAGCGCTGGCCCTGCTGGAAAAAATGATGGAGTAGGGCATCGCTGGGGTTTATTTGTGGTTTATGATGCCGATGTCGCTGCGGTACTGCATGCCTTCGAAGGAGATGCGTTTGGCGTTATCGTAGGCTTTGGCTCTCGCCTCTTCGTGGGTTTTGCCTAAGGCTGTAACGCCCAGGACCCGTCCGCCGGAAGTGACGATGGCAGCCTGCTTGATGTCGCAGTCCTCGAAGCAGGAGGCGCACTTGCTGCCGTCAGGCATTTTTCCATAAGATGTTCCCGCGTGGAACACGATGACGTCTTCGTCTACGTCAGAAAGCCCGCTGATCAGCTTACCTTTCTCGTAGCTGCCCGGATATCCGCCGGAAGCCAGGACGACGCAGACCGCCTTGTCCTCTTTCCACTTGATCTTTACATCAGCCAGCTTATTGTCCGTGACTGCCAGGAAAATATCAAGCAAATCGCTTTCCAGCCTTGCCAGCACCGACTGGGTCTCCGGATCGCCGAATCGGTTGTTAAACTCGATCACCTTCGGACCGCCCTCGGAGATCATCAAGCCGATGAACAGGACCCCTTTGAAATCAAGACCATCCTTTTGGAAACCTGCCAGAGTCGGCTCCAGAATCTGTTCCTTTATCTGCCGCTCCAG
>JAUNBU010000137.1:4014-5672 GCA_030526925.1 Bacillota bacterium
TCTTTATCGGTAAACTCCCGATACCCTGCCGTTGGGATATTATGCCGCTCCAGAAATGCCTTTGTGAAAGACTTGCTTGCTTCCAGCTGGGAGCATTTTTTATTGGGTCCGAAGACCCGAACGCCTGCTTTTTCCAGCTGATCCACAATGCCCATGGCGAGGGGCACCTCCGGTCCGATGACCGCCAGATCGATTTTCTCATTGGCTGCAAAGGCGCACAGGCCCTCCATGTCCTCGGCGCCGATATCGACACACCTGGCAACATCTGCGATTCCGGCGTTCCCGGGCGCACAGAACAATTCGGTTATCTTGGGGCTCTGGGCCAGCTTCCAGCAAATCGCATGCTCTCTGCCGCCGCCGCCTACTACCAGTACTTTCATATCCGACCTCCCTGTCAACAGTAAAAATATGGTAAACCACTAGTGCTTAAAGTGCCTTTCGCCGGTGAAGACCATGGCGATGCCCAGTTCATTGGCTTTGTCGATGGATTCCTGGTCGCGCATGGAGCCGCCCGGCTGGATGATTGCCGTGATGCCTGCCTCTGCCGCAGCTTCCACGCAGTCGCTGAACGGGAAGAAGGCATCCGACGCCATCACCGCCCCCTCAAGAGAGCTCTGCGCCTGGCGAACCGCATTCTGGGCTGCCCAGATCCTATTCATCTGCCCCGGTCCGATGCCCAGCGTACCGTTATCCTTTGCCAGAACGATGCCGTTGGACTTGATGTGCTTGACAACCTTCATGGCCATTTTCATGTCCGCCATTTCCTGTCCCGTCGGTACGCGATCGGTCACGACCTTCAAGGCATCTTCATCATACAAGGTATCGTCCGTATCCTGGATCAGCAAGCCGCCGCTGACCTTTTTCAGATCCATCTGCCCGGCAGGAGCCTTTTCCTCCAGGCCCTCAATAACGAGCAGGCGAATATTTTTCTTCTGGGTCAGTATGTCAAGGGCTTCCTTGGAAAATCCCGGCGCCACTACGATCTCGATGAATATCTTGTTTATCTCTGCCGCAGTAGCCTCGTCTATCTGCCTGTTGGCCGCCACGATGCCGCCGAAGATGGACGTCGGGTCGCAGTCGTGAGCCTTTTTATAGGCTTCAAAAATATCACGTCCGCAGCCTACGCCGCACGGATTGGCGTGCTTGACTGCCACAACGGCAGGTTCGTCAAATTCCTTGAGAGCCATGATAGCCCCGTTGGTATCGTTGATGTTGTTAAAGGAAAGCTCTTTGCCGTGGAGCTGCTTGGCCGTTGCCAGGGACCCCTTGAAGGGCTGGATCTCCTGAAAATACACTGCCTTCTGATGGGGGTTTTCCCCGTAGCGCAGATCCTGCAGCTTCTCAAAGGTGAATGTAGGATTGTCCGGCAGCGGCGCATCTATCTGCTTTCTCAAATAGTCGGAGATCATGGCATCATAGGCCGCCGTGTGCTGGAATACCTTGAGCGCCAGCTTGTACTTTGTCTCGTAAGAAACGGAACCCTTTTCCTTAAGCTCCTCGATGACCGACGGATAATCGGAAGGGTCGCAGACCACCACCACGTCCTTGTGGTTCTTGGCGGCGGAGCGCAGCATGGTAGGTCCGCCGATGTCGATATTCTCAATGGCGTCCGCCAGCGTTACGTCCGGCTTCATGATGGTTTCCTTAAACGGATAGAG
>JAUNBU010000138.1 GCA_030526925.1 Bacillota bacterium
TAAAAAGTCACGATCATCAAAGTACCGCAAGCCTCTACGGCTTCGCCGGTACTTTTCTTGTCCTGCACCAGCAGGGTTTTGTCCTGCGCCCGTAAGCCTTTCCATGAGGAAAGCTCCTCCATGCGGCAAAGGTCCCCGCTCTTGGCGTCGATCTTGCCGTCGTGACGTTCTACAATATTCTTAGCTATGGAAAGGCCAAGACCATAGCCACCTTCCCTGGTACGCGCCTTGTCGGAACGGTAAAACCTTTCGAAGAGATGCTCCAGGTCCTCCTTTTCCACGACCGCCCCTGTGTTGGCTACCAACAGCTTTATCCTGCTTCCGCTCTTAAACAGCCTGAGGAATATCCTGCCCTGCGTCTGGGAATACTTGGCCGCATTGTCAAGCAAAATGTGAACCAGCTGCTTCATCTGGGTCTCGTCGCCTTCGATCTCCAGATCGTCGGCAATATCCGTCTCCATGGTCACGTTCTTTTCGAAGATCACCGGCTCAAACTGCAGTGAAACTTCGGTCACCAGATCGCTCAGGTTGACCCTGCCCTTGACCAGACGGAGCCTTTCCATGTCTTCGTCGGATTGTGCCAGAAACAACATATCGTCGATCAGGTTCTTCATGTGCAGCGCCTCTTCCTGGGTGCTCTCGATCCACTTTTTCTGGTCCTTCACTTTCTCCTCTTCGTGGACCATCAATATATCGTTATTAGCCAATATGACCGTCAACGGCGTCTTCAGCTCGTGGGATGCATCGGCCACAAACTGCTGCTGCTGTTTCCACGCCTTTCTTACCGGAGCTACCGCCAATCGGGACAATAGCAGGCTGATGAAAAACATCATAAGCATTCCCAGAAGGAACAGCACAACCGCCGTAACGATGCTGCGGCTGACACTGGCGTCAAAGTAAGAGGAATCGGCAAAGGCTATCTTCTCTCCGTCGCCGCTTGATGTCTTACTGTAAAACAGGTCCAGCTCCGGCAGCTTCCCACTGTCCTCACCCTGCTCCGCAACTTGATCCACGGCGGTATCCAGCGTTTCATCGTCCATGAAGACCATTTGGTTTCCGACAGTGGTATTTTCCCGGCTGCCGTCTTCTCCTTCCTCCGTGTAGACTACCACCGCTGCATAGTTGAAGGCCTTTTTATAAAAATCCTCCTCGCCTCCCGGACCCGGCTCTCCGCCTTTCCCTCCCGTTTCCGTCTCCGGCAGTTTCTGTCCTCCGATCTCCAGCGGCATCGCCTTGTCCTCCATGGTATCATTGAGCGCCATCTCCAGCGCCCTGTCCACTTCCTGCTTTGCCTGGGTGTAGGTGTTGTAGCACACCACGGAGAACACCACCAAAAGCACTATGCCCACCAGGCACATATTGATCAGCACAAACTTTCTCTTGAGCTTTTTTAACATATCCCCACCTTCCGGACCCCGTTTCAGGATCCCTTCTTCTCCATTTTGTATCCGATTTTTCTCAGCGCCGTTATAGTCGTCTGAGATTTTAAAAACGCCAGCTTCTTTCTCAGGAAAGAGATATACGCCTCCACGTTGTTTTCCGTCGCCTCGCCCTCGTATCCCCAGACCTTGACCAGCATTTCTTCTTTACTGACCACTCCGCCGGCTCCCGTCATCAGCATTTTCATTATTTCAAATTCCTTGAAGCTGAGATGAGTGACTTTGCCGCCGCATCGCAGCTCGCACGTGGAAAGGTCCAGGCAAAGGTCGCCGAACTCCAGGCTTTCCAGAAGGACTTCTCCCTGCCTTCTGGTGAGGGCTCGTATTCGGGCCAGCAGCTCCTGGGGCGCAAAGGGCTTGGTCATATAGTCATCGGCTCCACGGTCCAGCCCCTCTACCTTGTTGTCTACTGTATTTTTGGCGGTCAGCATGAGGATAGGCGTTTCGATCTTGGCGCGCCGCAGCTCCGCCGCCACCTGAAAGCCATCTTTTTTTGGCATCATAACATCCAGGACGATCACGTCGTAGATGCCGCTCATGGCGTAATCCAGTCCGTCCTGTCCGTCGTGAACGATGTCCACCATGTATTTCTGTTCCTTTAAAATCTGCGCCAGCGCCTCCGCCAGCCTTTTTTCGTCTTCTACTACCAGTACGTGCATCTCTACCTCCGCCTCACGCGCTTCCGTTAATGCTATTATATATTATACCACGACCTCCCACTGAAAAATAGAATGGAAGGGAGTGATTCAATGAACCCTTCCTTGCGGCGATGCCGTAATCGATTTTAGGGTTCATTATACCACGACCTACCACTCACATCTCTGATAATACTCTGCGAAACTTAAAAAAAACTGAAATCCCTTTCAGCAAGTTTTAAGGTTCGGGTCGTATCCTTGGTACGATGAATTTTCTCTATGAAAGGGGATATGACAGACATGGTCAAAGAACCGACCACATTCAAACGGATCGAAAAGAAATATCTTATCACCGATCTTCAATATAACTGGATCATCGACGAAATACTGGCGCATACCAATCCCGACTCCCACAAGCGGTGCACCGTATTCAGCGTCTATTTTGACACGCCGGACTACAGGCTGATACGCCGGTCGCTGGATAAGCCGGTCTACAAGGAAAAGCTTCGGCTTCGGACCTACGGCGTTCCTGCGGACGATTCCTGCGCTTTTCTGGAAATCAAGAAGAAGTGCAAAAAGGTGGTCTATAAACGTCGAGTTGAGATGAAGTACAGGGATGCCCTTTCATTTATTGCAACACACCAGCTCCCTGCCGGCTTCCAATTGCCTGTGGATTTTGATGGAAAATCTTTGGAAACACGAAAAGCACAAGACCTATTGCAGGCGTCCCGGAACGACAGGCAGATCCTAAATGAAATCTCCTGGTTTCTTCACGTCTATCCTGATCTGGCGCCGAGGATGCTGATATCCTACGACAGAGCGGCCTACTACGGCACAACGGACAAAAACCTGCGAATCACCTTCGACACCAATCTCCTCTGGCGAGACGATCCGGCAGACCCGACCAAGGGCGTCTGGGGCACCCGGCTTCTGGATGATGGTCTCCGCCTGATGGAAATCAAAGTAAACGGCGCAATGCCTCTGTGGCTTGCCCAGCTGCTCAACGAGACCAGAATATTTCCAACGTCCTTTTCCAAATACGGGACGGCTTTCACACAGAAATTACTAAAAGGAGAAATCAAATATGCTTAACAGTCTATTTTCCAGCGTGCTGACAGAGACTATCACGGCTCAGTCTTTTCTCATCTGCATAGCTGCTTCCCTGGTGCTGGGCGCCATCATCGCCGCAGCATCCACCTATAAAACGAAAACCTCTGCCAGCTTCATCATCACTTTAGCGCTGATGCCTGCGGTGGTCCAGATGGTCATCATGCTGGTCAACGGCAACATCGGCGCAGGCGTGGCGGTCATGGGCGCCTTCAATCTGGTCCGGTTCCGATCTGTTCCGGGTACTGCAAAGGAAATCTGCAGCATTTTCATGGCTATGGCGGTGGGTCTTGCCACCGGCATGGGTCAGCTGGGGATCGCTGCCGTCTTCACGGTATTGATCCTGGCGGTCAACTTCCTCTATGTAAAGGCAGGCTTCGGGGAAAGCAAAAGGGCTTTGAAGGAGCTTAAGATCACAATTCCGGAAAGTCTTGATTATACGGGGATCTTTGACGATCTCTTCGACCGCTACACTACAGAGGCGGAGCTTATCAAGGTAAGGACCACCAACATGGGAAGCCTCTATCAGCTGTTTTACCATATCGTCCTGAAGGATCAGGCATTGGAAAAGGAAATGCTGGACAACATCCGCTGCCGCAACGGGAATCTGGATATCATCTGCGGCAAGGTGCCGGAAAACAGCCGAGAAGCGCTGTAGATGCAAATCAATAAAACCGGGCAGAAGCAAATGCCCGAAAAATACAAAAAGTTAGAGAGGACGAAAAATGATATTGAATAATGAACTCATGATAAAGAGGACGCCGATCCGCAGGGCTGCCGTTCTGCTGGCGGCGCTGATCCTGTGCCTTTCCTGTATGACAGGATGTGGCTCGGAGGATACGACACAACAAGCGGACGCATCGGGGGATTACGACTTTACCTATAGCGACCGAGATCTGGACCCTTCCTACGACGAAGGGGATGCTACAATGATCACCCTAGAAGATAGCGAAATTTCGGTGGATGGCAAAGGCGCTTCTGCCGAAGGCAGTACCCTTTCCATAGAAAGCGAAGGGACCTATATCGTCTCAGGTGTTCTGTCGGACGGGCAGATCACCATAGAGACTGACGACACGGAGAAAGTCCAGCTGGTGCTAAATGGCGTTGATATCGCCTGCTCCGACAACGCTCCTATATTGATCAAGGAATCGGATAAGGTGTTCATCACCCTGGCGCCTGAGAGCCAAAACACCCTGACGGGACCTGACGCCTATTCTGCGGAAGCTACCGAAGACAGCATCGACGGCGTGATCTTAAGCCGGGCTGACCTTTGCATCAACGGCAGCGGCGGGCTGACTGTAACTACTGCGAGCGGGCATGGCATAGTCTCTAAAGACGACCTTATCATCACCGGCGGGTCCTACAGCATTATAACTTCCGGCGACGGTCTGCAGGGCAAGGACTGCGTAAAAATCAAGGATGGGACCTTTGCCATTGAGGCGGATAACGACGGAATCAAATCAAACAACGCAGAGGATGCGGATCGTGGATTCGTCTCCATAGACGGCGGAGTGTTCAATATAACGGCAGGATACGACGGGATACAGGCAGAGACTCTGCTGCGGGTCGCTGACGGGAATCTGACTATTACAACCGGAGGCGGCAGCGCCTATGCCAGCACCCAGAGCGACTGGGGATCAAGCTGGGGAGGCGGCGCAGCCGGTCAGCCTCCGGGAGCAACCATGGGACCGGGAGGGGATAGCAGCTCCGATTCTTCCACCGATTCCACTTCGGATTCCGTGAGCGCCAAGGGACTCAAGGGTAATCTGGGCGTGACTATCCTGGACGGAACTGTCACCATAGATTCCTCTGACGATTCCATCCACAGCAATGGAGACGTACAGATCGACGGCGGCACCATGAATATATCTTCCGGCGACGACGGTATGCATGCCGATTCGGACTTGACCGTAAACGGCGGCAAGATCACCATAACACAAAGCTACGAAGGAATCGAAGGAAATACCATCACGTTAAACGACGGAATCATTTCGCTGGTGGCATCCGACGACGGTCTAAACGCAGCAGGCGGCAACGACGGTTCTTCTACTGATGACAGGGCAGGCGCCGATGATTTCGCCGTCGATGAAACCGCATTTATTGAAATCAATGGCGGGACATTGGAAGTTGACGCTTCGGGAGATGGGATAGACTCCAACGGCGATCTGACGGTGACCGGCGGAAATATCTACGTCAGCGGTCCGGTCAATGATGGCAACGGGACGTTGGATTACGCCGGTGAGGCGTCTGTTGACGGCGGCGTAATCGTGGCAGCCGGAAGCTCCGGCATGGCTCAGGGCTTCGGCTCCGGCTCCGCTCAGTGCTCTCTGCTCTACGGCTTCGGTTCTTCCCAGAGTGCAGGCTCGGAAGTGAGCCTGGTGGATTCCTCCGGCAAGACCATTGCCAGCTACAGTCCGAGCAAAACGTACACCTCTGTCATTTTCAGCAGCAGCGACATGGCAGAAGG
>JAUNBU010000139.1 GCA_030526925.1 Bacillota bacterium
CGGTCTCGTCATGAGCGTGCTCTACCAAAGTCACTTCCTTGGCGCAGCCCTTGAAATGTCTGGTCACCGGCAGTGAATGAGGTTCTGTTTCTACCAGTACGCCGTCCTTCAGTGCAAAGGTCGGGTCTACCATATCGGAAAGTGCTGTGAACGGTGACCACCAGAACGGCAGGAAGCGCTTTGCTTCTACTCCCTCATATACCATCATCAGGATGTCGTCGCAGGTATCGAGATATCTCATGCTGCTCTTGGTGGCAACGCACATCATGCCCGGAGCAGAGCCTGTTCCTATGATAGCCATCTTGCCGATCTGGGCGAACTTCTTTCCATATTCATCGTACATGATCTCGATACATTTCGGCCACCATGGATCCAGCACATCCGTAGATGCGAAGTCCTGATAGTTTGCCTTTACAGCAAGCGCTGCATCAAGAACCTTCGGTGCGAAAGCGATCGGCAGAGCATTGACGATCAGGTCCACTCCTTCTGCCACCTTGATGATGCTGTCCACATCATTGGCGTCTACCACAGCGCCCTTGGCTTTCTTCAGGATGCCTACCAGCTCATTGACTGCCTTTTCGTCATAGTCTGCGCAGATGATCTCACTGACGTTTGCTTCTTCGTCCATTCTCTGTGCTACTGTAGAGCCCTGTGCTCCCGTTCCTAATACTAAAATCTTTTTCATGTTATGTTTCCTCCTTGTTATTTTAACATGTTTTCTTTACTTTCAATCTTTCGTCCTATGAGTATCACGATGATCCCTACTGCTGCCAGGATCAATCCGCCCCATTTGAGTATATCCATGATCTGCGGAATGATCTGCCCGAATCGGTCGTAGTCTCCCGGACCCCATTCGCCGTAATCTATCTCGTACCATCTGAGCCAGAACTGTCCCAAGAATCCGAACATGCCCATGATCACCAGGTACACGCCTATCCTTATTGTATCACCAAATGCCAATTTTGTCTTGCTGTTTAACGGATGACCTTCCGGATCCGTCTTATGCATACCGCCGTATATCCATTTGAATATCAGGTATACCACAGGTCCTGTAGCCGTTGCCAGAAGCCCCATGAAGAAATAGTCTGTGCCGTTTATCAGCAGAGCTATGATGGCGATGACTATCGGGAATCCTGCGTAAAACACGAGGCCTGCATTGCCGCCCGGCATTACGAAGAGCCCCTGCCTTTTCCTTTCCTCAACAGGATACTTCTTTCGAAGCTTGATAACTGCGATCGGCAGTATGATGTAAAGGGCTAATATGAACACAACCTCTGTCATTACCAGCGTTGTAAAGTCGGACTGCGCCAGGATCACCGTGACGATAGCCAGCGACAGGATACCCACGTATGGCACGCCTTTCTTCTTGCTGACCTTTACAAGAAACTTCGGGCAAAGATGATCGTCGGCCAGAACGAAGAATCCTCTGGAGCCGGATGCCAAGTACGTATTGAAGATAGCACACTGGGAAATTACTGCGATCACCAGGAATATGTATCCCCATGCTTCGCCCAGATTGGCTGTCAAAACTGTAGCATAGCCCACTTTATCCCCACCAAATCCGCCGTCAGTCGTCCAGTTTTCCCATGAGCCTGCCGGCAGTGACGCCAGTCCGCCCAAGGTCGGAAGCACATAAGTCAAAGCCACCAGCGGCATTGCCAGAAGCAACCCTTTAGGAATGACCTGCGGATTCTTTACTTCTCCCGCCATATTGGAAATGCATTCGTAGCCGCAGTACATCCATACGCAGATGCAGATGCCGCCGCCTATGCTGTCTATCAGGCTGTAGCCTTCCGGCATCATCGGTTCGATCGGATTGGTGTTCCAGTTGATCAGTCCCACGATGGCAACCAGTGCGAATGCCAGTACGATCAATATGGAAAGAACCGTGCTTACCTTTTCTACCTCTTTAACGCCCATCAGGTTTATGATGGTAAAGATCAAAATCATTCCGATCTTCAGTGCGTGGACTGCCAGTTCTGACATTGGGATCATCTGGCTCACGTAATCTGCGACCAGCGCCACATAGACGCCGTTGGTAATGTAGGTGGATACGGTTCCCCACCAGCCTGCCTGGAATCCCCAGAATTCTCCGAAGGCTTCCTTGACCCAGACGTAAACGCCGCCTTCCGACGGCAGCACAGCGCCGCACTCCGCCACCAGATTACTGATAGGATACGCCCAGATGATCGGGAATATTATCAATAACACCAGTGTCATTCCCGGACCTGCCTCCGGGATCATTTCCTCGATGCCGAAGGCTCCTGCGCCTACAAGGCAGTAGAGCATGAAGACTATCCCTGCGACTTTGACGTCGTATTTTTTCAGTCCCGCTACTCCATCTGTACCGATTCGTTGTTGCTCCATAGTAATTCCTCCCCGTACTAAATAAGATTTGTTGTAAAATTCCGCCTCCCTTTGATGCGTGTTCTGTTTGTTTACCTAAAGTTTACTGTAAATTCGCAAAACTCCTCAATAGCACAATGGTGTTATTGAGGAGTAATCGGAGGTTTTGGGGAAATCACGACAAATAAGTACGGGTTTTCTGCACAAAAAAATCGAGTGGAAGCCAATTGGCCACCACCCGAAACAGAATTATTTAAGCCGCCTGTTTTCCCACCTACCGTCCTTTCACGTCCAGTTCGCTGATATTGGAGAGCTTGAACAGCAGATCGTGTCTGCTGCCTGTTTCCGTCTTGCGGAAGATGTTGTTGATGTGCCGTTTTACCGTATTTTCCGATATGGAAAGCTCCCCTGCGATCTGAGGGTTGCTCTTGCCCCGGTTCATCAGCTCCAGCACCTGCCTTTCCCTATCGGAAAGCCCGTACCTTTCCCCGATGACCGCCACCGCATCCTCCGACGCCACCTGAGACTCCGACAGCCGCAGAGGGTCCTTTCTATAAAAGTAATAGATCAAAAACAGACTGAGAATAGCATAGAACAGGATCAGCGGATCCAATGCATAGATGTCCATCAGATTATCTTCCGTCTTATACCAGGTGCTGTAGTCCCAGTAAGCGATCCAGACCATGTAGCCGATGAGCAGCAAGATCAGCACCAGATTGCTGTTGCGAAAGCTGCTGTGCTCCTTTTTGGCAAGCAATAAAATACAGCGGATGCCGACACCAATGATCATCAGCGCATAGGCAAGGTTCAGTCCCTGCAGCAAAACCTTTCCAATACCGTCTTCTACCGTCAAGGCGTAGGAATCATATCTGCCCAGGGATATGGAAAGTGCTTGAGAACCGATCTGATACACCGCCGACAGAAGGATCACCCATTTGATGCTCACTCGGTCCTCTGCCCGCAGCAGCACCAGGATCAAATAGACCCATGCCACCACCAGAGCGCAAAACAGGATATCCGAAGCTGTGATCATGGCGAAGACCACATCTCCCGAAACCTTTTCATCCAGATAATAATAGGTGATGAAGTCTGCGATCATGTATACGAAAATGGACGCCACGAAAAGGCTGATGGCCCGGTGCTGCTTGTCCCGCTCCTTGGCCTGCAATATCACGGTCAGAGTCAGCGTGATCCCACCCAAAATGATCACTGCAATATAGATGAAATTGTATAAATTGTTAGATACAGAATCCATATTTCACCCCTGTTTTATTATCTACTCATCAATTATAAATTTTATCCTTCCGCCAAGTCAACTCCTATGTAAAGAAAAACTCCTGTAAAATACAATTTTTGTATTTTTACAAGAGTTATTCTTAATCATGTACCGATTACGCCTATAATTGGCAGCTTTCTACACCTTCAGATACTCCTCAATACTCCCGGCTGCTGTCTTGCCTGCACCCATTGCCAGGATCACAGTTGCTGCGCCGGTTACCGCATCTCCGCCTGCGAATACGCCTTCATGGCTGGTGGCAGCTCCCTCATCGGTGCCGATACCGCCCCAGTCGTTGGCCTTAAGATTATCCGTAGTCTCCAGGATCAGCTTGTTCAGCTTGGTGCCAATGGCCATGATGACACAGTCCACATCCAATACGAAATTGGAACCCTCCTTTGTTACCGGACGTCTTCTGCCGGAGGCATCCGGCTCGCCCAGTTCCATTTCCACGCATTCCAGGCCCGTAACGTAGCCATTCTCATCACCCAGAACAGCCACCGGATTCTTCAGCAGCTGGAAGTCGATGCCTTCCTCGATGGCGTGGTGGATCTCCTCCGCTCTGGCAGGGATCTCCTCCATGGAACGCCTGTATACGATGTAAACCTTCTCGGCTCCCATTCTCTTGGCGCAGCGGGCAGCGTCCATGGCAACGTTGCCGCCGCCTACCACTGCGATGCGCTTTGCCTTCTGTACCGGCGTATCGTATTCCGGCAGATATCCCTTCATCAGATTGATCCTGGTCAGATATTCATTGGCGGAGCATACGCCCAGCAGGTTTTCGCCCGGGATGTTCATGAAGGCAGGAAGTCCTGCTCCCGTTCCCACGAAAACAGCCTCGTAGCCGTCCTCAAACAGCTCCTCCACCGTCTCGGCTCTGCCGATGATAGCGTTGTTGACGAATTTAACGCCCCGTTCCTCAAGCTTAGCCACCTCAGCTGCCACGATATCCTTCGGCAGTCTGAACTCCGGAATACCGTAAGCCAGCACGCCGCCGGGCTTGTGAAGACTCTCGAAGACCGTCACCTCATAGCCCTTTGCAGCAAGGTCTCCAGCACAGGTCAGCCCTGCAGGACCGGCTCCCACTACGGCAACCTTATGTCCGTTGCTGGGTACCTGCTGAGGCTCCATCGCCAGGTCTTCCAGATCCAGGTCCTCATCATCTCCTGCTTCAGCAGCCTCAGCCTTGGCCTTAGCTGCCGCCTTTAGTTCTTCTTCATGGGCTGCATGCCAGTCGGATACGAACCGCTCCAGTCTGCCGATGGCAACCGGCTCTCCCTTGATCCCCTGTACGCAGAACTTCTCGCACTGGTTTTCCTGGGGACATACTCTGCCGCAGATCCTCGGAAGGGCACTTGTTTCGCTGATGATCTGAAATGCCGCTTCAAATTCACCTCTTGCCACCTCTGCCACAAATTCGGGGATCCGAACCATGACCGGACAGCCTGTGGTACACGGCTTCTTCCTGCATCTCAGGCAGCGCATGGCCTCGTTTATTGCCATCTGCGCCGTGTAGCCCTGTGCAACCTCTTCAAAATTTCCTGCCCGTACTACCGGATCCTGTTCCGGCATCGGATTTTTTTCATGCTTTAGATTAATCATGGTAACGCACACCTCCTGTCAGGCGACAAACGTGAGCCGCATCTTCCTTTTCCTGTTCACTGTAGTAGGAATTTCTTCTGATCAGTTCATCCCAGTCTACCAGGCTTCCGTCAAATTCCGGTCCATCTACGCAGACGAATTTGTTCTCTCCGCCGATGATGCAGCGACAGCCGCCGCACATTCCCGTGCCGTCTACCATGTATGCCGTCAGCGATGCCACCGACTTGATGCCGTGATCCGCCGCTATCTGACATACGAATTTCATCATCACAGGAGGCCCTACAGCGACTACCTCATCATACTGATTTCCTGCATCGATCAGCTCCTTCAGCTTGTCTGTGGTGAAGCCCTTCTCCCCGT
>JAUNBU010000140.1 GCA_030526925.1 Bacillota bacterium
TGGTCAAGATCCGACCTGGATTCCAGGACCATCTTCATCGACAGCGAAGGAAACGAGTTCAAGCTGACGCCGGGCAACAGCTGGGTTGAAGTCACCAACCAGAACTGCACGCTGAGCTACAACTAACGCACCATCAAAGATGCAACTCCGGCGGATTACAGCCATTTGTTTTCCGCAGAAACTTGCAACTTCAAACCAAAACAAAAGCCTAATGGGATAGCGGCTGCGATGGCTTCGCTGCTCCTGCTGACGCATTCTGCGTCGCAGCTGCAGATTACGCCACCGCTATCCCATTAGGCTTTTTATAGTTTCATGTGCTTTCTTTGGAGTTTTCCATAGCCTTCACCAACGAACGGAAAAATTTTTCATTGGCGGTACGTCGTATATACTTGACTTTTTGTCGGGTATATAGTATTCTGCGGGTGAGGTGGTAAGGATGAGCCGTAATTTAAAGATCAAGGCCGCAAGAGCGGAGAAGGATATGACACAGAGGGAGCTTGCAGAAGCTGTAGGCGTCTCCCGTCAGACCATGAACGCCATAGAACAGGGGGACTATAATCCGACCCTTAAGCTGTGCCGCAGGATATGCAAAGTTCTTGGCAAGACACTGGACCAGCTGTTCTGGAACGAGTAAAGGAGGACAAAGCGATGATGAATTTATACGAGCTAGATGAACGACAAAAGAAAAACTTTTACAAAGCCGGGTTTGAGAGCTTTTTCCTTCTGACAATATTGTTTCTTTTTGGCTCACTTTTGAGAGAAATTGGGATGCAGCTCCTCCAAGGTGAAAGTTTCACCTGGGTATTGATCTGGGGAACACAGGCCTATTTTTGGATTCGTCAGGAGCTTTTGGATTGCGGAGTCACGGACCGGAAACGGCGCAGAGACAGGATATTCTTTTCCATTATGGCGGCAGTGGGAGCAGTCTGGTGGGGTGGTGGCTGGATAAATCATGGATTCCAACTAGCAGATGAGTTTGGTCATCTCAGCATGGACTTTGTGTCTGCTGAATTTTTGCTTGCCATTTGGATCATAGCCACCATCAAATGGGTCAGAAAATTCCAAGGCTACGAAGACTAGAAATCGCAGCCACGTTTGCCCGCTTCGGATTTCTGCCTTTGTATAAATATTGATTGATGAGTCTTCCCTTTTGGAGGGCGTTTTTTCTTCTTTGATTACCTCGATTTGTGTCAATTTTCTTTTGATTTTAATGATTTGTACACAAAGACCCTAGCAAAAATACAAGAGCGTGGATAGCGTGCCATAAAAATCCGGAATAGTTGACATGCTTCAAGGAGTGATTCGACAAAACGCAGCAAATGAGAGTATAAATATGGTATATTTATAATAAAATACGTATAAATATGCAAATAACGGGCATGGGACAGGGTCAGCGACCCTTTGAAAAAATCCGGATGTGTCAAAAAAATTGCGTTTTGGAGGTTTTGTACACAAAACGGGAATTGCTGGCACGCCTTGCACTTTGTATACAAAGATTGCCAGTAGGGTTGATAAGGAAATGGATGCTTGCTGGCGATGCAGCGTTCACCAGGACATATAACAGTTTGCAAAATGCATGAGCCTTTTATTCCGGAGTCGTGCCGGTGAAGCGAATATTTTAAATCAAATACAAAAAGCCCGAGGGGAATAGCGGCGGCGTAATCTGCAGCTGCGACGTAGAATGCGTCAGCAGGAGCAGCGAACCTTTTTGCCCGAAGGCAGTGAAAACTCGTGCGCTAAAGCGCATAGTTTTCTTGCATGAGACCTGCGCGCCGTATCAAAGATACGGGCTAGGACTTCAAGCGTTAGCGATTCGTTAGGCAAAACGGATAGCAGGGAGCGACAGCGTCGCGATTCGGAGCAAGCACTAGCTTGCGTTAGCCATCGCAGCCGCTATCCCCCTCGGGCTTTTTATTTTTAGTATCCGCATATATATTCGGTGTATCGGCGGATAAAACACGCTTTTTGTAGCGCCGACGTCTAATGCTAGTCCACAATATCCTGCAGCACCGTATTGGCCACTGAGCCGGCGACGCTGGAGCCGTAGCCGCCGTTTTCCACCAGAACCACGAAGGCATACGGATTTTCCGGATCATCTAAAAATCCCACGAACCAGGCGTTAGGTCTTTTGTTTCCGCCCACCTCTGCCGTTCCCGACTTGGCACAGATGCTGAGCCCCGGGAACATGTCGGTCCCGTAGTTGTTTTCCACGTTGTTGGCCATCATCGACTTCAGCGAGGTCGCCGTAGACGTATCGATCATGGACTCCGTTTTAGTCCCGAACTTCGGCAGCTTGGCAAGCTGCTTATCCAGGAAAGAAGTCGGCTCGATGATATAAGGAATAACAGCCGTTCCGTCGTTGGCGATTGCTCCCATGTAGACCATCATGGAGCAAGGGTTGACCATATCGTGATACTGACCGATCCCCGTCCATGCCAGATTCACACCGCCCTCCGGATAATCAAAGGTGCTGGTCGCCGTCTTGATGCCGTTGATATCCAGACTCTTTGTCAGCCCTGTCTTTTCCGTATACTTCTCGATCAATCCTCCGCCCAGCTTTTCCGAAAGCTGACCGAAATAGCAGTTGCAGGAGACCTCAAGTGCCTTTTGCAGATCGACGGTCCCGTGGACAGCCAGATCCGTTACTTCATCGCCGTGCCCGTAATCCACCGAGCCGGTGCAGTTGATCTGCCAGGAATAAGCATCGTCCAGATTCTCTATGGAAGCCGCCGCCGTCACCAGCTTGAAGATGGAGCCGGGAACGAAGGTGCCGTTGGTGAACCGGTTGAGATAGGTTCCGTCTGCCACCGAGGAAGGCGGATCCATCGGGTCGTAGGTTGGGGAACTGACCATGCAGACGATCTGCCCGGTCTCGTAATTGTAGACGCCCACTGTACCGTTTCTGCCATCCAGAGCCTGATAAGCGGTGGCGCAGATATTGGCATCCAGGGTCAAGGTCACGTCCTCACCGGCGTTGTTGAGAGAATAGACGCCATTGATGAAATCGTAGCCGATCAGCTCGTCGGTAAACGCCCGGTTGGCGCCGGTGGCGATGTTGTTGTCACGATCGCCGGTGATGTGCATCAGCGACGTGCGTATGGTAGCATCCTCGTTAAAAATCATGCCCTCGGCGGTGTTTTGCATGAGGAGCTGCCCGTTGATGTCGTAGAGGGTCCCCTTGGAAAGGTCTCCTTTGGTGTAAACGTCACGGTTGCCTTCGTAGGAGGCCCAGTCGTCTCCGTATGCAAAGTACCTGTAGGAGAAGACTCCCACGCCTACCAGAAGGACGCAGGCAAGCAAAAGGCACATGATGGCTCGTTTCTCTATCTTTTTCATTTCTTATCGTCTCCAAAAATATCGTCCAGTGTCAGCGGTCGTTCTTCTTTTTGGTTCGGTCTTGATGTGCCTCGCCCCGAAGCCTGTTCCGATGCCCGCTCAGAAGCTCGTACTGCCGGTCGCTGCGCAGGCTTGCTTGCGGATCGTGATGTCGGTCGCCCTGCAGGTTTTCTCGCCGTACTGCGTTTCTTGGCGTCCGGTCTGCTCTTTTCCAGTTTTTCAAGGAAAGGATCCGGTGCAGGAGGTCTGCTCTGTTCCAGCTTCTCAAGGAAAGGGTCCGGCGCAGGGTCTCTGCGCTGCCCCGGCTTCTCCGTAAAGCCGTCCGTTCCGGCGGAAGGTGCTCTCTCAAGATCCTTGAAAAAGTCATCGTCGGAAAAATTCCCCTCGTCCTCGAAGATGTCCTCCGGATTTTCCAGGCCGCGGCCCTCCAGCTCGCTTTCGAATTCATCCTTCCTGTCAAGCCGTATGGCGAAGCTGGCGTTTTGCCTGGTATCCGCTGCTTTCAAGAATGCCAGCAAGCCCCATGAGGCGATCATGCTGGTACCGCCCGAAGAAACGAAGGGGAAGGTAACTCCCGTCAGCGGCAGCAGATCCAGAGAGCCGAAGACATTCAAAATGGTCTGAAAGATAAACAGGGAAGTTGCCGCACAGGCGGCGATGCTGTAGTAAGTAGAGCGCCCTGCTATGATAGAACGCACGGCGAAAACGCCCAGCGTGATGATACACAGGACGGATAGTATGGCGATGATCAGCCCCCATTCCTCGCTGAGAAGTCCGAAAACCAGGTCCGTACTGGAAGCCGCCACATCGCTGAGATTGCCGTTTCCTGCTCCGAGACCCGGCAGTCCGCCGCTGGCAGATGCAGTCATGGTCTGGACTTGCTGGAAGCCGCCGTCCGTAGGGTCCTCCCATACATGACCCCAGGTATCGAATCTGTCGGCGATATACGGTTTGAACCTGAGCACCATCATTCCCATGAGTCCGGCAGCACCCACGATAAGAATCAGCTTGGAGAAGTCGCCGCTTCGCAGGAATGAAATGATCAGGAAGGTGACAAAGAAGATTATAGCCGTACCGAAGTCTCCCATGATGGCAAGACAGCCCAGACAGAAGACGGAAAACAGCATGAATATGGTAAGGTTTTTTCTCTTTTGCAGTTCGTCCAGGGTAGCAGCGCCCACGTAGACGAAGACGATCTTGACCAGCTCCGACGGCTGGAAAGAAAAGCCGCCTATTTCGATCCAGTTCTGGGCGCCGTAACGTATGCTGCCCAGAAGCAGATTGGCGATCAACAGGACAACGCTGGCTCCGATGAGAATATTGGTCAGCCCTTTGGCCCTGTTGAGGTCCCGCAGGAACCAGCATAGCCCGAAGAACAGTCCCACACCGAGACAGACGCATAGCGCCTGCTTGAAGGCGGAGTCCGGGAAGGCAGCCGTAGTAACGGCTAGACTGAGTGTGGAGAGGAAGAAAGCGATCATTTCCATCTCAAAGCCCACCCGCTTGAACATGCGCATGAAGATGACGTAAGCCCACATGAGAGCACACAGCAGTCCGAAAGCTACCGGCAGGGAGGCAGGAAATTCCTCTCCCATGGAAACCTTGAACTGCATCACCGTCAGTAGCTGAAACAGGGTCAGCGCCACCAGAGTAGGCCATGGAGAGACCGGATTGGTCTTTTTCTTGCGATTTTCGATGTTTGACATTCGTTCCTGTAAGCTTACAGGATATAGTGTAAAGTCAGCGCCGCCGATGGTCAGGATGTCTCCGGCTTTCAGCTCCGTCGGACCCCTTACAGGCAGACCGTTGATGGCGGAACCGTTTTTGGAACTGAGGTCGCTGTATTTCCAGACGCCGGCAGAATCTCTGATGAGGGTGCCGTGGCTTCGGGACACGCTGTTGAGGTTGAGGATAACGTCGCAGCCCCTGCCTCTGCCGATCAGATTTTCCCAGTGGGTCAGGGGTACGCTGGTGTCATCGGGACAACCTAAATAAGCCCAGATCTCAGAAGGGTTTCTGGCTCTGAGCAGGGAGCGTATCTGTCGTATCAGTATGAATGCCGCCAGGATCACGAAGAGCCAGCGGGCAATTGTTGTGAAGTAGATCCCGGCCATTTCCAAAGCCGTACTTAGAAATTCCATTTAAACTCCTCTATATGTGCTGCAGCAGGATGGCGAACAACGGTATGGTAAAAATGCAAAGCAGCGTGGTCAGCAGAACGCCCTTGGTGGAGAAG
>JAUNBU010000141.1 GCA_030526925.1 Bacillota bacterium
GCGGCATCAAGACCGGCGTGCTCAACTATATCAATTCGGAAAAGCAGGCAGGTCGGGAGATCAACGTGGCTGACGTGGCGGCAGGCTTTCAGGCAGCTGTGCTGGAGGTGATCGTAGCCAAGACGGTGGGCGCGGCACTGGACATGAAGAAGGATAAGATAGTTCTGGCAGGCGGCGTAGCGGCAAACAGCATGCTGCGGGAGATGCTGGAGGCGGAATGCAGCAGGGAAGGTCTGGAGCTCTACTATCCGTCACCCATACTTTGCACCGACAATGCGGCCATGATCGGCTGCGCAGCATATTACAAGTACATGGCGGGACAGACAGACGATCTGACTCTGGACGCCATACCCAATTTAGTACTGTGAATTAGAACTATGAACTTAGAACTGTGAGGAAGAAATGATCGTAGTATCAGCCAAGGAATTGACAAAAGCATACGGAACCGATGTGATCCTGGATCGGGTTTCTTTTCATATCAACAAGGGTGAGCGGATAGGCATAATCGGCATCAACGGGGCCGGCAAGACCACCCTGCTCAGGATGCTCACAGGAGAGATGCCGTGCGAGTCCGGAGAGTTTTTTATTTCCGGAGACATGCGCATCGGATATCTGAAGCAGGACGGAGGCTTCGACTCGCAGAACACGGTGATCCAAGAGGTGGAAGGTCTTTTCGCCCACTTCCCGCAGATGGAGCAGGAGATGGAGCGGCTTCTGGCAGATATAGAAAAGGCAGGCGATTCGCCGGAGAGCATGAAGCTGGCGGCGAAGTACGATGCCCTCCACGAGCGCTACAAGGAGCAGGGCGGCTATACATACAAAAGCGAAATGACGGGGATCCTTTCCAGCATGGCGTTCAAAGAAGATAGCTACGGCAAGAAGATCGCTTCTTTGAGCGGCGGGGAAAAGACCAGGCTGGCGTTGGCATGTCTGCTTTTGTCAAAGCCGGACATTTTGTTTCTGGACGAGCCGACCAATCATCTGGACATCGGGACTTTAAAATGGTTGGAACAGTATTTAAAGAGCTACAAAGGGACCATCGTGCTGGTGTCCCACGACAGGTATTTCCTGGACGAGACGGTGACAAGGATATTTGAAATAGAAAATCATAAGCTGCATATATATGAAGGAAACTACAGCTTCTATGCCACCGAGCGGCGGGCCAGGCGTGAAGCGGAGCTGCGAAAGTACGAAAAGCAGCAGAAGGAGATCCAGCGGCAGGAAGAGATCGTCAGACGTTTCAAACAACACGGGACGGAGAAGCTGGCAAAGCGCGCCGCATCCAGAGAAAAGCGCCTTTCGGCTATGGAGGTGGTGGAGCGCCCTGACGGCGGACACGGCAAGATGAAGCTCAACTTCCGGGAAGACTTCAAGAGCGGCAGAGACGTGCTGCTGGCGGAAGACCTTTCCAAAAGCTTCGGCTACGGCTCCGGCAAGGTGGATCTGTTTCGAAGCGTTGAGCTGGACATCAAGCGGGGCGAGCGTGTCTGCATAGTGGGTTCAAACGGCATAGGCAAGACCACGCTGTTGAAGATACTGATGGGCGATTTAAATAGCAATACGGGGCGGATCAAGATAGGGCACAACGTCAGCTTCGGCTACTACGACCAGGGGCAGCAATTGCTCAACGGCGCCAATACGGTGATCGGCGAGCTTCAGGAGGCCTACAGGCTCTATTCGGACACGGACATGCGGAACATCCTGGGCAGGTTTCTTTTCCGGGGCGAATCGGTATTCCTGCCTGTCAGTTCCTTGAGCGGCGGGGAAAAGGCACGCCTGGCACTTCTCAAGCTGATGCTTTCGGGAGCCAACGTACTGATCCTGGACGAGCCGACCAATCATCTGGACATCGAATCAAAGGAAGTCTTTGAAGAAGCTCTGATGGAATTTCCGGGGACAGCCATCATCGTATCCCATGACCGATACTTTCTCAATCGCATTCCCACCAGGATCATGGAGCTGACCGCAAGCGGCATGGAAAATTACCTGGGAGCCTACGACTACTACGTGGAGAAGAAACAGCAGCAGCTGCAATCGGGCAAGAAGTACCTGGAGAGTTTGGCAAGACAGGGAAAGGATGCAGAGAGCGGGCAGGCAGCGGAAAGCCGGCAGACCGGCGAAAAAGACCTTTCCCCGGCAGAACGCCGAAGGCGTCAGAAGGAACGTGAGGCAGAGCAGCGAAGGCTTGCCAGGAAGAAGCAGAGCCTGGAGGAGAGGATCGAAGTTCTGGAGGGCGAGATCAAAGCCCTGGAAGAAGACCTTTCCACGGAAGAGACCATGACGGATCACGTGAGATTGACAGAAATAAGTCAAGCCCTGGCAGAAAAAAAGGAAGAATCGGAACGAAAGTACGAAGAATGGCTTTTGCTGCAGGAATAAGGATTTAAAAGACTTTAATTTTTTTTAAAAGGTATTGCAATAACAGATTTCGTACACTATAATAAGTTGTAATTATCAGAAAGACATACTGATAATCATCACTTTGTGAAAAATTTGATATTTGAATAACGGAGGTTTATCATGACATTTGACAAGATCAAAGGAATTATTGCAGAGCAGCTTGGAGTAGAAGAAGACGCAGTGAAGATGGAAACACATCTGATGAAGGATCTGGAAGCGGATTCTCTGGACGCAGTAGAGATCATCATGGCTATCGAGGACGAATTCGACATCGAAGTTCCTGATGAAGATGCTGAGAAGTTCCAGACCGTAAGCGACATCGTAGGTTACGTGGAAGCTAAGGCATAAGAGTTGTTTGCAGGCAAACAGCTAAAGAAGAATTGGAGTAGGAAATGAAAAAACAGGCAAAGATCTCCAATGCCGTGATCAAGAGACTGCCCAGGTACAGGCGCTATCTCAACGAATTGCGGAAAAAAGGAGTAGATAAAATTTCCTCCAATGAATTCAGCAGCCTCATAGGATATACCGCATCGCAGATAAGACAGGACCTGAATAATTTCGGAGGTTTCGGTCAGCAGGGATACGGATACAGCGTAGACGGTCTTTACAACGAAATCAGCGCCATTTTGGGGCTGGACAGGCAGTATAAGATGGTCATCGTAGGAGCCGGTAATTTAGGACAGGCAATAGCCAATCATACCTATTATTACAAGGCGGGATTTGTCGTATGTGGCATTTTTGAAATAAATCCGAGATTGATCGGAATCAGGATCAACGATATCGAGGTCATGGATTATGAGAATGTGGTGGAATTTGTTGAGGAGCATGATGTGGATATAGGCATCATCTGTACGACCAAGGATGCTGCACAGGAAGTTGCGGACAAGCTTTGCTTCGCAGGCGTTAGAGGTCTGTGGAATTTCGCACCTGTGGACATCGAGACACCTAACCATGTTGCCATCGAGAATGTGCATCTCAGCGACAGCCTTCACTCACTGGCATATCACATGAATCGTGAATAAAACCGTGAGCATATGCGGGAGCGGGCACGCTGAGCAGGAGTAAAATTGAATAAAAAGGCAAAAATTAAATAACCGTTTCAAAATGAAACGGTTATTCATTATCAATTGTTATATGTTCTTTTAGCCTTCTACCGGAGCGTCAACAGGACATGCGCCTGCACATGCGCCACAGTCGATGCACTTTTCAGCGTCGATCACGTGCATATCATCGCCAGCTGAGATAGCTTCTGTAGGACATTCTTCAATACAAGCTCCGCAATTGATGCAAGAATCATTGATAGTGTAAGCCATCGTAGGTACCTCCTTTAAGATTATCATTAAACGACACGTTGATTATAACAAACATGGAAATGGAATTCAAGATAAAAAGGGTCATAATATGAAAGTTTACGGACTGATCGGCAAGAGTGGCACGGGAAAGAGCTTCCAGGCTGTCAATCTCTGCAAAGAACTGAATATAGAAAGCATAATAGACGATGGACTGTTCATCTGCAGGAATAAAGTCATGGCAGGGATCTCCGCCAAGCGCCAGCCGACCAAGGTTGGTGCGGTGAAGACGGCGCTGTTCAACAAGGACGAGCATATGGAGGAAGTGACGGCAGCTATCAAAAAGATGAAACCGTCTTCGGTGCTGGTCATTGGCACGTCCGATGGCATGGTGGACAAGATCGCCAAGCGGCTCGATCTGGGAAAGATCGGCAAGCGTATCTATATCGATGATATCACTACGGAGGCGGAGCGTGCCATCGCTAAAAAGCAGCGAAACGAAATGGGTCAGCACGTCATCCCGGCGCCCACCTTCCAGCTGAAGCGGCAGTTTTCCGGATATTTCATGACGCCTATGCGGATGCTGCTGCGTGAATGGGGTCAGTGGAAGGATATCACCGAAAAATCGGTGGTACGACCTACCTACAGCTATTTAGGCGAGTACAAGATATCCGAGAAGGTCATGTCCGATATCGCCGAGTGCGTCAGGATAGAGAGCGGCACGGTGACTGAGATAGGTAAGATGGCTATTTCTCCGGTACAGGAGGGAATAGACATATATATAATACTTAATTTCAAATCCGGCATCAACCTACCGGAAGAAGCCAAGCGCTTCCAAAAGGAAATCGCAGAAAAGATCGAAGAAATGACCGCATTTAACGTCAACAGACTGGATCTGGAGGTAAGGGACATCGTATGAAGCAGGAGTATAAGGTGACGGAGAAAGACGGCGTTTTGGAAATAGCCGGAATACGTGATTTTCATCTTGACCACATCTTTGATTGTGGTCAATGTTTTCGTTGGGAAAAGGATCTGGACGGCAGTTACAGCGGTATCGCCCATGGAAAGGTGCTTACCGTAAGCTATGAGCCGGGGGAGACCTCCGGTGTGCTGAGGATTGCAGGGGCGACTGCTGCCGATTTTGATGATTTATGGAGAGATTACTTCGATCTTGACCGAGACTACGGTGCTATCAAGGTAGCCCTGAGCAAAGAGGATCCGGTGATGGCAAAGGCGATCGCCTACGGACACGGCATCAGGATATTAAACCAGGAGCCCTGGGAGACACTTATTTCCTTTATAATATCCCAGAACAACAACATCCCCAGGATCAAGAAGTGCATAGACTCCCTGGCTGAGACGGTGGGGGAGCCGATAGATGCGGCACAGGCATCGGCGGGCGCGGCACAGGCGCCGGAGGGCGCGCTGGGCGGCAGAAAATACTACAGCTTGCCTTCGCCGGAGGCGCTGGCTGCCTGCAGCCTGGAGGACCTGGCACCGTGCAGGCTTGGCTACAGAGCCAAGTACCTGATCGAAACAGCCCGGCAGGTGAAAGAAGCGGGGCTTGAGAGCCTGGAAGCCCTTTCCGCCGAAGGCGTGAGCCCTGAAGACGCCCTGGAGGCCCTGGGAGCCTACTGCGGCGTAGGACCAAAGGTAGCAAACTGCGTAGCGCTCTTTTCCATGAAGAAGTTCAGCAGCTTTCCCATAGATGTGTGGGTCAGGAAGGTGATGCACCAGTTGTACGGGCTGGATGAAAAGGACATGAAGGGCATGGCGCATTTTGCGGCGGAGCGGTTCGGTCAGCACGGCGGTATAGCTCAGCAGTATCTGTTCTACTACATAACCCATAAC
>JAUNBU010000005.1 GCA_030526925.1 Bacillota bacterium
TCACCATGAAAGAAATCAACATCGCCAAAACCATCACGGAAAAACGCCGTGAAAAAGGCATCACTCAGGAAGACCTGGCAGCC
Source organism: Bacillota bacterium (assembly GCA_030526925.1). Lineage (GTDB taxonomy): Bacteria > Bacillota > Clostridia > Peptostreptococcales > Anaerovoracaceae > Lentihominibacter. The sequence continues at coordinate 84 of JAUNBU010000005.1, forward strand.
TATATGGGCGTTTCCAAAGCATCCGTCTCCAAATGGGAAACGGGACAGAGCTATCCGGACATCGCCTTCCTGCCCCAGCTGGCAGCATACTTTAACATTTCCATCGATCAGCTGATGGACTATTCTCCCCAGATGGCCAAGGAAGACATCCGCAAGCTGTACCAACGGCTGGCGACTGACTTCGGAGAAAAGCCTTTCCGGGAAGTCCTGGATGAATGCCACCAAATCATCAAAAAATATCACGCCTGCTTCCCACTGCTTCTGCAGATGTCCATTCTCCTGCTGAACCACTGCAGCCTGGCACCTAGCGAAGAACAGCGGGACGCATTGATGGAAGAAATCATCGATATTTGCATCCGCATCAAATCCGAAGGCAAGGAACCCGATTTGTCCGCCCAGGCCAACTCCCTCCACGCCATGTGCTGCCTGATACAGCAACGCCCCGCTGAAACCATCGACCTTTTAGATGGCTTTCATCAAAGCCATAAGGAAGAGGACAGCGCTACCCTTTCCAGCGCATACCTGGCAATGGGCAACGTGGATAAGGCCAAGGAAATTTTGCAGATAAGCATTTATACGGGAATCATCGGCGCTCTTTCCTCGGCGTCATCATTGCTTCTTCTAAACAGCGACGACCGAGAGAAGTCACAGGCTATCATCCAGCGAGCCAATTCTCTCATCGAGACCTTCGACCTGAAAAAGCTCCACATCCATACGACCCTGATCTTCTATCTGTCGGCAGCCAAAAGCTCCGTCATGACCGGAGAAACCGAGGACGCCCTGGATTATCTGGAGCGTTATACACAGCTCGCCTGCCTGCTGGAATATCCTGTACGGCTCCACGGAGACGAGTTCTTCGACCACATTGAAGAATGGTTCAAGACCTTTGATCTGGGCAGCAACAGCCCTACCGAGGAAGCCACCATCAGGGCCAACATACTGCACGGCGTGACCGACGATCCCGCTTTCAGCGCTCTTAAAGAAAACCCACGCTGCGAAGCTATCATCAAACAGCTTACGGACAATTTGGAACCGACAAAGACCGGCAACTCTAAAGATACCGCCCATAACAAAAATAAGGAGGCAAAATAACATGAACGACTTCAACATAATAATCGAATATCTCCCCTTCTTCATCCCTGTGATCCTGCTGGAGCTGGGCCTTGCCATCGCCGCCCTGATCCACATTTTCCGCCATCCAAACTACCGATACGGAAACCGTCTCGTCTGGATCATAGTCGTAGTTTTCCTCCAGCTCATCGGCCCCATCATCTATTTCGCCTTCGGCAGAGGTGACCAGTGATGAAGCTTTTGAAAATCGACAACCTGCAAAAGTCCTTCGGCAGTAATAAAGTTCTTAACGGTCTTTCCTTTGACGTGGAGGAAGGCGACCTGTTGGGCTTCATCGGTCAAAACGGCGCAGGCAAGACCACCACCATGAAAATCATCCTGGGACTGCTGGCACAAGATGGCGGAACCGTCCGGTTCAACGGGCAGCAAGTACGCTACGGCAACACCGCCACAAATAAGAACATCGGCTATCTGCCCGACGTGCCCGCCTTCTACGACTACATGCGCCCGCTGGAATACCTGCGCCTCTGTGGGGAGATTTCCCATATGGAAAAGGCACACCTGCCTTCCCGCTGCGCGGAGCTTTTGGAGCTGGTAGGGCTTTCCGATGCAAAGGGCAAGATCTCCGGCTTTTCCCGGGGAATGAAGCAACGCCTGGGCATCGCACAGGCACTCCTTTCCAGACCAAAGCTGCTGCTGTGCGACGAGCCTACCAGCGCCCTGGACCCTGCGGGACGAAAGGAAGTCCTGGACATCCTGGCACAGATCACGGGAAATACTACCGTGCTCTTTTCCACCCACGTCCTGTCCGATGTGGAGCGCATCTGCAACAAAGCGGTGCTGCTCCATCAGGGAAAGACTGCGTTCTGCGGCAGGCTGCAGGATGTGAAAGGACGCCGGCGTCACGATACGATCCTGATCCGCTTCGAAGACAGCGCTTCAGCGGCGGAGCTCGTCCGACTTCTCAAAGGTCTCTATGCAAAGGGTACCGATCTTCTTTCCTGCGATCCCGCATCTCATGCGACCTTGGCAGATTCCACCGTCAGGATCAGGACGCCCAACATGGCAAGAGCAGAAGCCAATCTCTTCAAGCTGATGGCGTCGCGAAGCCTGCTGCCTGCCAAAGTGGAAATCGAAGAGCCGACGCTGGAAAGCGTCTTTCTGGAGGTGATAGGATGACAGGCTACCTGGCATTTTTAAAAAAAGAAGTTCTCGAATCCGTCCGCAGCTACCGATTGGTCCTGTTGCTGGTCGTCTTCCTGATTTTAGGTATCATGAATCCCCTCACAGCCAAGCTGCTGCCGGTTCTCATGGAAAATTTCATGCCGGACGGCATGACCCTGGAAATGAGCGAGCCTGTGGCGATGGACTCCTGGATGCAGTTTTACAAGAACGTGCCCCAGATGGGGCTGGCGGTAGTCCTGATTCTGTTCAGCGGCATTCTGTCCCGGGAATATGCAAAGAGCACGCTGATCATTCTGCTGACACGTGGGCTTTCCAGGGCGTCTGTGATTTTGTCCAAGTTCACGACGGCTGTGCTTTTATGGACGGTTTCCTTCCTGCTCTGCTTCGCCGCTTCCTGGGCGTATACCGCCTATTACTGGAGCGATGGCGGTGTGGAAAATATCCTGTTTGCCGCTTTTTGTCTCTGGGTCTTCGGGCTGCTGCTGATCTCCTTGCTGATGCTGGGTGGCGCAATGCTCAAAAGCACCTACGGCAATCTGCTCTTTGCAGCCGGATTTATAGCAGTTCTATTTCTGGTCAATATGTTTCCGAAGGCGCAGGAGTATAGTCCACTTGCCCTGGCGTCGGATAATCTGCAGCTGCTGACCGGAGAGCTTACGCCTGCGGATATGATACCTGCCCTGGCGATCGCTGCCACCCTGCTAGTGCTGTTTCTGACCGGAGCTTTGCTGATCTTCAGAAAACGGACTCTTTGACAGGGCTTCTAAAAATAGAAAAACCTCTTGACAGTTATACTGTAATGTGTATAATTACAGTATAACTGTTATTTTTATTGTTACAGATAATTGTGGACTGGAGGTTCTCCCCATGAAAAAGAAATATGCTATAATAAGTACCATACTGATTACCCTCGCTTTGCTAGCGTTTTCCGCCTGCGGCCAAACATCTTCCGAGGGCGCCGGAGAAAGCGCATTCGGAGAGTTTAGCGCACAGACCCTGGACGGTACCCCGGTGGATCAATCCATCTTTGCAGAAAAAAGCCTGACTATGGTCAACGTCTGGGGCACCTATTGCAGCCCGTGCATCAAGGAAATGCCGGACCTGGGAGAGATCAGCCGGGAATACGCCGATAAAGATTTCCGGATAATCGGGATCCCCGTAGATGTTGCCGGAAGCAACGGAGAACCCATCGATTATGCGGTGGAAACTGCAAATGAGATCATTGCAGATACGAGTGCTGATTATATGCATCTCATCCCGTCGGCAGAACTGTTCAACAACAGGATCTCAGAGATCGCTGCAATACCGGAGACCATCTTCGTAGACAGCCAAGGGAATCAGGTGGGCGAAAGCTATATCGGCTCCCGTTCCAAGGAAGCCTGGATCGAAATCATAGATCAACTGATGCAGGAGATTGAATAAACCATGAACGGTGAAAAAAGAAAGCACAAGATAAACTTCATAGCGCCGGGGCTCATTCTGGCAGGAGTCATTTTTCTCATGGCAGGCATTTGGCGCGGAGAGGCGTACACGGTCTTCATGAAAGCCGTCAACATCTGCCTTGAATGTATCGGGGTGGGCTGATGATGAAAACCTTTTTGAGCAGGATCCGCCATCACCGCCGGATCACCACCCAGGTGCTTTTTACAGCCCTTACCAATGGATATGTAAAGGGCTTTGCGGAGGGCAGCATCTACAAGGGCTCTTCCAAAGCCCTTTGCGTGCCGGGACTCAACTGCTACTCGTGCCCCGGTGCTTTCGGTTCTTGCCCTATCGGCGCCATGCAAGCCACCCTGGGCAGCCAGCGATACCAATTTGCCTTTTACATTACCGGTTTTCTCATGGTCATAGGAGCCGCACTGGGCAGGTTCGTCTGCGGATGGCTCTGTCCATTTGGCTTAATACAGGACCTGCTTCACAAGATCCCCTTCCTGCGAAAGCTGCGCAAGCTGCCGGGAGACGGGCTTTTGAGGTTTTTGAAGTACATCATGCTGGGTCTGCTGGTCATCCTGCTTCCTATGGTTGTGGTGGATATGGTCGGTCAGGGAAAACCATGGTTCTGCGAATACGTGTGCCCTTCCGGCACCCTGATGGCAGGCATCCCGCTGGTGGCATCCAACGAGGGACTGCGCGCCGTCGTCGGCTGGCTCTTCACATGGAAGGTTTTGATTTTGGCGGTGATCGTGATATTATCTATCGTAGTATACCGCCCATTTTGCCGCTATATCTGCCCTCTTGGCGCTGTATATGGGCTTTTCAATCCCATCGCCCTCTACCGGTACAGCGTGGACGAAGAGAAATGTATTTCCTGCGGCAAATGCCAAAAAGCCTGCGGGTTTGACATCAAGACTTACGAGACGCCCAACAGTCCGGAATGTATCCGGTGCGGCAAATGCAAAACAGCCTGCCCTGCTAATGCCATCTGTAGCGGTTTTACCGGCTTTAGGACCGGTGCAGCAAATCACCGCTGCCCTGACGCTGACGAAACGATTTTAAAAGAAAATATCAACCAGTAAACGGAAAGGATCAAAAGGATATGACAAGTGAATTTGTGATAGCTGTACACGCCATCGTATTTTTGAACCATAATGCCAAGACTATGACCAGTGAGGAAATCGCCGAAAACGTATGCACCAATCCGGCGCGCATCCGCAAGGTCATGGCAAAATTAAAAAAAGCAGATCTGATCGACGCCAAGGAAGGCTCCAGAAAAGGCGGCTATACCTTCCATCTGGATCCTGAAAAGCTGGATCTGCTTACGGTTTTCGATGCCGTCGATGAAAAGATAATCTCCCCTTCCTGGAGATCCGGCGATCCCGATATGGAGTGCCTGATCGCCTCCGGCATGGCGGACGTGATGGACGGCATATTCAGCCGTATGGACCAACAGTGTAAGGACAACCTAAAAAAAATCACCATCGCAGATGTGGATAAAATGATTTTTAAATAATCGCTTTTTTCTTTGACATGCCACGGTGCATTGGTGTATAATTTCTATTGGTAACTGCTCATACGTGAGCACCATATAAGCGCCATTAGCTCAATTGGATAGAGTCGCGCACTACGAATGCGAAGGTTAGGGGTTCGAGTCCCTTATGGCGCGCCATCTAAAAAGCATCCTCAAAGTAGGGTGCTTTTTAAATTGTGTATATACTTTTGCTTTCTGCATATAATATAGATGATTTATATGCAGAAAAGCCCCTGCATTCATTGACTTTCTGCACATTATTTTATAAAATATATGCAGAAACGGAGGCTATACTATGCGAAAATTCGACTATTCTTTTTTAAATAGCGGGACGTTACCCGCAAATTTCATCAACCTGACATCCAGCATCGCATCTTTAAAAACGATGGCCGGCGTGCGCAAGGAAGAAAATTTGAGAATCTTTACAGAGCTTGAGTCCGTTGCCAGGATACAATCGATCAAAAGTTCCAACGCCATCGAAGGCATTGTGACAAGTGATGAGCGTATTGCCGCAATCGTCAACCAGAACAGTGCGCCGCTCAATCATAACGAATCAGAGATAGCCGGTTATCGAGATGCACTGAACGAGATCCATCTCAACTTTGAATCTATAGATTTTAGAGAAACAGACATCTTGAGACTCCATGAAATGATGATGGCGGTTGCCGGATATGAATTTGGCGGCAGATATAAAACCGACGACAACGTCATTCTCGAAGTAGATGCTGACGGAAACAGGCATGTCCGTTTCAGACCAACACCTGCCTCTGAAACAGCAAAGGCAATGGAGCAGTTGGAACTTGCATATATGGACGCCCGCAATGATGCCAACATCAACCAACTCCTACTTATCCCATGTGTGATCCTTGACTTTCTATGCATCCATCCATTCAGAGACGGCAACGGCAGGATGTCACGCTTACTTTCATTGATGCTGCTTTATAAAAATGGTTACGATGCCGGCAAATACGTTTCCTTTGAGGAACAGATCAACAACTATAAGACCGCATACTATGAGGCGTTAAGGCAATCCTCGAGCGGTTGGGAGACAAATGATAACAGCTATTTTCCTTTCATGGAAAATTTTCTTTCTACGCTTTATCTGTGCTACAAAGAGCTGGACAAACGCTTTGCGGTAGTACACGGTAAAAAGATCACCAAAACTGCTCGCATTGAAGCAACGGTTTTAAACAGCCTGACGCCAATTTCCAAAGCTGAAATCCGCCAAATTCTCCCCGATATCAGCCCTACTACCGTAGAAGCTGTCCTGGGGGCATTGGTAAAAAGCGGGAAAATAAAACGAATCGGCGCATCAAGATCAACACGGTATTTGAGACTCTAACAAAACCACGCATTTTTTTTCGTTTTCGACGCACCCTAACACTGAGGTGAGTAATATGGAAACAGGCAGATTCAAAAACGACAATAGAGCCGCATCATCCATCGTCATCGACCACATGGTGAGAGAAGCAGAAAAACAGATCAAGAAGATGACGGGCAAGGATGTGAAGCTGAGGGTGGAGACTGAAGAATAAATAGAATAGCAAAGTCTCAAAAAAATTTCAACAACAAAGAGAACACTCCCAAAATTACTCAGGAGTGTCCTCTTTGTTATGAATAACATTTATCACACAAGTCTTCATCGTTTCCGGCATGTTCTAATCGTACTTCGGTCCATTCCAGTACAGCGGCGAAGATACCTCTGCCTTTTCCGGCAGGGTGACGCCTTCCATTGCCCACTTGAGAAATTCTTCCGTTCCGGTCCGGTCCACGATATAGCCCACGTGCTCCTTGCCGCCCGGCGCAGTCGGATCGATGTATTCCTTTACATATCTGTAGGTGTTGAGGATGATCTTTATGATGCTCTCTTCATCCACCCACTTGATAAAGTCGATGCCCAGCCTCGGGTTTCTCTTACCGGTACGCCCCAGAAGTGTCAGCCTGTAGTACTTCTCCCGGCTTCTGGTCCATGCCCTGTTGGGACAGTTGAGGACGCACTCGCCGCAGCCGATGCATTTCTCAGTATTGCGCTGAGGTCTGAAGTTTACCATCTCGATGGCCTTCACCGATTTTTTCAGACAGTATTTCTCGCAGGCACCGCAGGTAACGCACCGCTCAGGCTCAAACTGAGGCTCCGTCATACCGATGATCCCGAAATCGTGCATCCGCACCTTGGCACAGTCGTTGGGACATCCTGTCAGTGCTATCTTAAAGTGCAGGTCGTTGGGAAATATGGCCTTTTCAATTCTCTTGGCAAAGGCTGTCGTATCATAGCAGGCATAAGGGCATACGCGATTTCCGATGCACGCCGTCACATTCCTCGTCCCCGAAGCAGGATAGCCGCAGCCCTCCTTTTCCTGATTTATCTCAAGCCCTTCGATAACAGGCTGCAGCCTCTGATTCACCTCCGGCATCTTTTCATAAGGGATACCCGGAATCTCAAAACCCTGCCTGCTGGTGATGTGCACCGTACCATTGCCGAATTCCTCTGCAATGCTTTGAATCACACCCATGTATTCCGCTTTCAGATGCCCTCCAGGCACACGCACACGGGAAGCCGTCATTCCTCGGACCTTGGTGACACGAAACGCATTTTTCTTGATTTTCTTCGTATTTATATCCATTCTATCACCCTCCTAGTCCAACAGGCTGCGGCCCTTGGTATAATTGAACACCGGGCCGTCCAGACATACGTAGACATCACCGATTTTGCAATGGCCGCACTTGCCGATACCGCAGCACATTTTTCGCTCCTGAGAGATCCACAGATTTTCATCGGGGAATCCTATCTTCTGAAGTCCTGCTATGGAAAAGCGCATCATTGCCGGCGGTCCCACTACTACGGCTGCCGCAGATTCCATACTCCCAATGGTGAGCTTAGAGATAAACTCCGTCACCAGCCCTGTATGAACCGTCACAGGCGACATCTCTTCGTTTATCGCCGCCAGCTCATCCGGCTCCGCTGCATCTACGGTCAAAATCACGTTGCTTGTCTTGCTCCATCGCTTCAGGTCTTCCTTAAACAGAATATCCTCCGGCGACTTGAAGCCTGCGATCAAGGTCAGCCCTTTGCATTCCTCCCCATGAGTAGCAAAATAATCGACCACGCCCCGCACCGGCGACAGCCCCGTTCCGCCTGCCATCACCACAAGCTCCTTTCCACGGTAATCAGCCACATCGAACCCGTTTCCGTAAGGACCCCTTAAAAACAGCCTGGCCCCGATATACTGTTCGAATATCTCGTTGGTCACCTTTCCCACCTTTCGGATGGTCAGATCCACCGTACCGTCTCCGATCCCGCTGACTGATATAGGCGCTTCTCCGTACTTTGGCAGAGAAACCTCAAAAAACTGCCCCGGCTTCACATCTCCCTCATAGGTCATGCGAAATGTATATTCGATGGACGTATGAGGAATAACCTCCTTTATTTCCGATAAAAACGGGATATATTCATTACTCATCATCTGCCGACACCTCCTTCATCGCATCCTCCAGCTTGTTGATGCAGTCGGAAAAAGAGATATACTCCGGACATACATCATCGCACCGACCGCAGCCGACGCACATGTGATACCCATTCCGCTGCTTGTAGTCCAAGATCTTATGCAGCACCTTGAACCTCATCCGCTCTCCGTTCTTCTGACGATAGCTTCCGCCGCCTGCCACATCCGTATAGCCGTCTACCATACAGGATGCCCATACCCGGCGGCGTTCTCCTGCCCTGCCGTTTTCCGAATAGAAGAGGTCCTGCATGGTGAAGCAGGTACAGGTCGGACATACGAAATTGCAGCGCCCGCAGGCGATACACCGTCCGTCGTAGTCCCGCCATATGTCGCTCTTTGCCACATCTATGGAAAGGCTTTCAGGGATACGCACGTCTTTTCCTGCGCCCTCCTCAAAAGTATTACGCAGAGGCGCCTTCGCTTCTACTGCGTCCTTGTCCTTCATGAACGGTTCCAGCAGCGAAACCCATTCCTTCTTCCTGCAGTCTATCTTTACCATGCCGCCTTCCCACTTGACGCCCATGTCGTAATCTTCCGGCTGATCCGTTCCCATGGTCTGACAGAAGCAGTTCTCAAAGACTTCAGGACATGACATCCACACGAAATGGATCTTTTCCCGCAGCCGCTTATAGTAGAAATCCTCCGGACCGTTGCTTAAATATATCTCATCCAGACGCTTGACGCTGTGAAGATCGCAGCTTCGCAGGAATACGATAGCTTCCTTCTCAGGACCGTCTGCCTCCTTGACCGCATCTTCTGTAAAATAGAACAGCGTCTGATATGCCGGCAGCAGAGCTTCCTTAAAGGAATACTGAGACTTTTCATCGAAAACGATTTCCTCCGGGCCGCTGATTTCTCCGTACCTGATGGTATCCGTATCGGAAAAGCAGCCGTCATCGGCGAACCGCTTCGGTCCGTAGATCACGTAATCGTCTTTCCACGCTTCAAAGAGAAATGCCAATTGTTCCTGTTTGATGGTCACCTCCATGTCCTCACTCCTTTCCTTCCGGGGCCGCCGCCGGGCTTTTCGTTCTGGAAACCAGATAGTACGGCAATGCCACGCAGACCACGCCGCCTACGATATTTCCCAGAGTAACGACTCCGATGTTGTAAAAATATCCGGCGAAGCTGATGGCTGCTTCTCCCGGTGCGAACAGGGATACGGTCAGCAGCGTCATATTGGCGATGCTGTGCTCAAAGCCGGTGGTGATAAAGGCGAACAGGCACCAGAACACCATGATCAGCTTCCCGCTGTCCGACTTGCACCGGAAGCTGCACCAGGTTGCCAGGCAAACCAGTGTATTACACAGGACAGCGCGTATAAACAACGCCACCGGCGGGATGCTCATCTTGGTGGCAGCAGTCGCCGCGATAAACTCTCCTACGGCTCCCTCTGTAAAGCCTCCATAGTAGAACAGTGTTGCCAAAATGATAGAACCGATCCAGTTTCCCAGGAAACAGACCACCCATAGCTTTACAAGCTGACCCACTGTTGCTGTCCCACTGAGGACTCCGGCGGCCATCACCAGATTATTTCCCGTGAACAACTCCGCTCCTGCGATCACCACCAGGCTGAGGGCGATCCCGAAGGCAAGTCCCATGACGATCCTGGTGTAAGGCGCCCCATCCAGCAATCCTCCAATGGTAAAGATCAGCAGGATGCCAAATCCTATGTAGGCTCCTGCCAGCATGGATGACGCCAGATAGCCGCCCGGCTTTTCCTGCAGCAGCCTGCTCTTGGCTTTTGCTCCATTGGCTGCAGCTGTGAACTCTTCTAAAAACATACTGACTCCTTTCTTGATTTCAACTTAAACCATATCTCAAACGCCTTTTTCCCCCATTAAGGGAAGCTGGGCGATAAAATAACCTTCCTGCTCCCGGATCTTTATGCAAAAGACTTCTTCCAGGGCTTTCAGCACCTCCCGGGGCGTGCCGAAGACCTTGACCTTTCCCTTTTCCATGACCACCACCCGGTCTGCCGCCCGCAGCGCCTGAGTGATCTCATGGGTCACGATCAGAACAGCCTTTCCATCCTGTGCCAGCTGCTCTGCCCTTTGCCACAGCATCACCTGGTGGTCGATGTCCAGATAAGTGGTAGGCTCATCCATCAGCACCGCATCCGTCTGCTGGCACAGCGCCATAGCCAGGTATACCTTCTGCCGCTCCCCTCCGGAAAGCTGCTGCATATTGCGGGGCGCCAGCGGGGAAATATCCAGCTGATCCATGACTTCTGCAGCTATTTCCTGATCCCGCACTCCGTATTTCCGGGGAAATTTCAAATGGGGAAATCTACCGTGCAGGACTAATTTCCCTGCGGAAATATTGGGGACCGGGCGCGTCTGAGGCAAAAATGCAACCTTTCCCGCCAGCTCTATGGGATCCATATCACCTATGGAGCTTCCATCGACGAAAATATTTCCCGCCGCTAAAGGCAGCTGCCCCGCTGCGCTTTTGAGCAATGTGCTTTTTCCACAGCCGTTGGGCCCCAGGATAGCAGTCACCATCCCACGCTCAACGGTAATATCTATATTTTCCAGTACAGGCTTCTTCCCGTAGCATACCTCTGCGTTTTTAAAGTGAAACATGGCGATACCTCCCTGCCAGCAGCCACAGAAAGAACGGGCCTCCCAGCGCCGCCAGCAAAATCCCTACCGGAATTTCATATGGCGAGAAAAGGCTTCTGGACAGCAGATCGCAAAGGACCAGAAACCCTCCCCCTGCGATTGCCGATGTTGGCAGCAGCCATGCCGCATCATTTCCCGTAACCGAGCGGATCATGTGAGGAACCATCAGGCCCACGAAGCCCAGCAGCCCTGCAATGCTGATGGCACAGCCCGCCAGAGCCGCAGCCAGCACGAGAAACAGGAATCTTCTGCCGCTTACTTTCATCCCCAGGCTTCTTGCCGTTTCCTCTCCCAGATTCAGCACATTAAGCTCCTGATAGAGAATGCAGGCTGTGGCTAAACAGAGGATAATAATGATCCATGCCGGCGATAGTCCCGCCAAGGTCACCCCCGTCAGCCCGCCATTGGAAAACTCCGTGTTGCTGACGATAATATCCGGCGCCAGCATGATGACTGCATCGATGGCTGCGCCAAAGGATGCGTTGATGGCTACCCCTGTCAGGATCAATGTCATATGGGATGCTCTGATTTTCTGCGAAATACCGTATACCAAAAGCACGGTAGCCAGCGCTCCCATAAATGCCGTAAATGGAACCAGGTGGGGCAAGCCGGGCAGAAAGGCGAAAGTCAATACGGCGCCCAGCCCTGCCCCTGAATTGATTCCAATGATATTTGGACCTGCCAGCGGGTTGTTCAAGATGCTTTGTAAAATCACCCCCGCCACTGCCAAAGCGCTGCCTGCCAGCAGTGCTGCCAAAGTCCTCGGCACCCGCACGTGCCAGAAAATCCGCCCGCCCATGGAATCAGCATCCCAGAGGAAGGAAAGAAGTTCTGTCGGCCTGATCCATACGGCGCCGATGCACAGACTCAGCAAAAGGCTTATCAACAGGAACAAAACACATATGATAAGAAACCGTTTATTTCTACTGTTTTCCGGATTCTTCTCCGTAAAGGATCTCTGCAAGCATTTCATAGCTCTCTCCCCACCTGTCGTTAGGTTTGTAGTGGAACAGCTCCGTCGGCAGGACCACGTAATGGTCTTCCTTTACCGCCGTCAGCGTATTCCACGCCGGGTTGTTGGTTAAATTTTCTGCCAGGGCATCCAGGGCTTCCTGGTCGCCGCCCATGGTGGTCACGAATATAAAATCCGGGTCCTCTTGGATTATCTTTTCCATGCTGACGTTTTCCAGCAGGGAATCATCGCTGTCGGCGATATTGCTGCATCCCAGATCCTTCAGCATGACGCCTACCATATTGTTTTCACTGTTCTTCGCCTTGGCTCCAGTCCCATATGCCCTGATCAGCAGCACCTTAGGAGATTTTTCTCCTTCGCAGGAATCGATCACTTCATCGATCTGCCCCTGAATGGACGTGCCGTTTTCTTCGTAAAGGTCCTTGCGGCCTGTCAGATCCGTACAGATATCCAGTAAATTCAGATAATCTTCAAAGGTCTCAACTTCAAAGCATGCCGTGGTGATCCCTGCTTCCTCCAGGGTTTTCGCCAAATCCAGATGGCCGCTGATGGTTGAGGTCAGCAGTGCGAAGTCGGTCCCTGCTCCGATGATGGTCTCTGCGCTTGGCGCCGGAAGCCGTCCTGCATCCACCACCTGGTCGTCAAGCTCCAGCCTGCCATCCTCCAGAGCGTCTTCCGTCACGCAGGTCAGCTCCCCGCCTGCCAATATCCAGATATGCGCCAGGCTTCCCGAAAGAGCCGCTACCTTCTGAGGATTTTCCACGGTCACTTCCTGTCCTCTGTCATCTGTAAAGGTTGTCTTGCCGCCCGATGCTCCATCCGCCTGCTCGTCCCGGGAGCTTCCGCAGCCCGCCAGACAAATGCTGACCGTCAAGACCATCGCCATAAGAATCACTATTCTTTTCTTCATGTCCTACCGATCCTTTCTTAAGCTTTGGATCTACCCTTGTTTGTTCGTGGATAGATCCTTATTCAATATCCACTTCGTTATCTAATTAACGTTATGTAATTAACATACTATGGCGTAAAAAAAAATGATGTTGCCGTTGCAACATCATTTTCTATATGTTTCCAGTATTCTATTGTAATGCACAGATGATCAAACTGGCGTTCACCGGCGCCGCTCTCTCATTATTTCAGCAACTATTTCAGCAGTCTGAAGGTGTCTCCTTCAAAATCGATCCACCCATCCCGCTTCATTCTGGAAAGCTCGCGGCTGAGGGCGCTTCTGTCGGCAGATAGATACTCTGCCAGCTCCGTCCGCCCCAGAGGAATCTGGAAATACTTGCTTTCCTGCTGCTGCGCCTGCAGCGACAGATAGCTCAGGATCTTTTCCCGCAGATTTTTCTTCGACAGTATCTCCATCTTCTCCATCATGAACCAGTTTCTGTCTGCGATCAATTGAACCATGTTTTCGATGAGCCGATGATGAAAGACGCAGGACATATTGCAGGAATGGAGTATCTTGTAAAATGGCAGACACAATACCTCCGTATCTTCGGCTGCCTGCAGCGTCACCTTGGAGTTCTGATTGCTGCCGCACACGAATGTCTCTCCAAACAATTCTCCGCGACGGATCAGGGAAAGGATCGTCTTGTTTCCCCACAGGTCCTCCTGGATCATATGTACCGTTCCCGAAAGCAAGCACCCCACAAACTCCGCCGGCTCTTCCGCCAGTGCGATGATAGCTCCTTTGCGGTAGTCCCGGAAATACCCGCCAAGGCAGGACAGCATGGGTGCCAGGTCCTCCTGCCGTATCCCCTCAAAAAGGGAAAATCCGGAAATCGTCTTCATTCTCTCTTCCATGATGTTTTATCCTTTCAGCACTATTACAATGATTGAAAGATCACACCTCAATAATAAAACATCCCGAACAAAGTTTCAACCCCGGCGAGGCTATTCCACCTTACTCATTTCCTCCCGCATCCTGGTCAATACCTTTTTCTCTATCCTGGAGACCTGTACCTGAGAAATTCCCAGCACCTTGGCTATCTGCTGCTGGGTCATGTCCTTGAAATACCGCAGCACTATGATCTGGCGTTCCCGGTCCTCCAGGTCCTTGATGGCAGACTTCAGATCGATGAGATCCACGTTCTGCTGCTCCTCGTCCACGTACTGCCCGCCGTGCATCCCCTCCGGGATCAGCTCGTTGTCCAGACTTTCCACGTTGGATAGGGATTCTGTTGCCTCCAGGATCTCCAGGATGTGCTCCCTGGAAACCCCCATCTCCCCTGCCAGGTAACTGATCTTGGGGCTGACGCCGTGCTTATTGTAATATGCCTGCTGAATGTTTCGGAGATTCTTCATCTCCGTTTTCAGTTGGCGGCTGATTTTGATCTTCCCGTCGTCACGCAGATATCGCTTGATCTCCCCTAAGATCATGGGAACCGCATAGGTGGAGAACATGACGTCAAACCTGGTGTCAAACCGGTCTATGGCCTTTACAAGACCTACGAAACCGACCTGCATCAAGTCGTCCGGCTCATAATATCCCGATGCGTATTTCATCGCAAGATTCTTGACAAGTCCGATGTTCTGACTGACGATCAGCTCTCTGGCTTCCTGATCGCCTTTCTGTGCTTTTTCAATTAGTTTATATGTATCCTCTTTCGCGATGGGTGTGTACTTATAGGTCACTTACCACATCAAGGTATTTCGTCAAAATCACGGTGGTTCCCTTACCTTTTTCAGATTTGACCTTTACCTTGTCCATAAAGCTTTCCATCACCGTAAAACCCATGCCGGACCGCTCCTCGCTGTCCCCCGTGGAAAACAGCGGCTCTCTTGCCTTTTCCACGTCCTCGATGCCAACGCCCTCATCCTCTATGGTGATTACCACCTTGCCGTTTTCAAAGACGGCACACTCCATGATGACCCGCTCCGATGCCTTGTCTTCACAGCCGCCGTATCCATGGATGATGCTGTTGCTGACCGCTTCCGATACAGCCGTCTTCACCTCCGTCAACTCCTCCACCGTCGGATCCAGAGGCATGATAAAGGATGCCGCCGTCGCTCTTGCGAAGGCCTCATTCTCCGCAAGAGCGCTAAACTCCGTCTTCATTACATTTTTCATAGATCAAACCTCCATACACATCTGTTCCTGTCCCCTCATCAGCTCGACTGCGCTTTCAAAGCTGTCGGCTTTGGGGATGATGGAAAACACCCCTGCCATATCCAGAACCTTCTCTATGTAAGAAGAACATCCTGAAATGTAGATCTGTCCTCCGCTCTTGCTCAGCTTCTTATATCTTCCCAGGGCAACTCCGATGCCGGAGCTGTCCATAAACTCCACACTTGTAAAATCCAAAATCAAATCCTTGCACCCGAACGCCTTCATAGATCTGTCGATGCTCTGCCTCAGCGGTGCGGCGCTGTGATGGTCCACTTCGCCCTTGATGCTTGCGATCAGTATATCTTCGGAAACTCTAAAAATCACTTCCACAAAAAAACCCCCTTCTTCAAAAGACTACAGTATGATTATAGCTCTTTTGCCAGGGGGTTGTCCTTAAGAGAAAAGGTCGAACCGCTTCTACTTTTGTCGTTTATTCCGGGTAGATGTCAATGACTTCCTCTGATGTCACAGCCGCCTTGATCAGCTCCTCGCAGTCCAGCTTGCTTTCGGATGCCAGTATCCGCTCCAGCTTAGGCTTGGTGGCAGGATGCTTAGGTAAAAACACGGTGCAGCAGTCCTCGTAAGGCTGGATGGAAGTCTCGTAGGTCCCGATCTCCTGAGCTTTATCCATGATATCCACCTTATCCATAGCGATCAGTGGCCGCATGACCGGCATGGAAACGGACGCATCGGTCACCACAAGAGCTTCCGCCGTCTGGCTTGCCACCTGCCCCAGATTTTCCCCGGTGATCAGCATATTGCAGCCTGTATCCCGGGCGATCTTCTCGGCGATCCTCATCATGAATCTTCGAACCAGGATCGTCGTCTCTTCCTCCGGACAATGCTCTACGATCTGCTCCTGGATAGGCAGCAGATTGATGATGTGCAGCTTGAACCGTCCGCAATAGGTCGCTACCAGCTTGGCCAGATCCTCCACCTTTTCCTGAGCCCGCTGGCTGGTATAGGGATAGGAATGGAAATGGACCGCTTCGATCATCATGCCCCGCTTTGCCATCATCCAGGTGGCTACCGGAGAATCTATGCCTCCGGAGAGCAGAGAAAGGCCTTTGCCGTTGGTGCCCAAAGGCAGCCCGCCGAATCCGGCGATCTTGTCCTGAAAGATGTAGGATGTATCGTGCCTCACGTCTACGAACAGCAGGCAGTCGGGATGATGCACGTCCACCTTCAATACCTTGCAGCCTTTGAGAACGGCAGCGCCGATCTGCCTTCCGATGTCGGGTGATTTAACGGGAAAGTTCTTGTCAGCCCGCTTGGCTTCTACCTTAAAGGTCTTGATGTTTCTCTCTTCTATGGCTTCCAGCATGTATTCCACCGCCGCTTCGCCGATGGACTCCATGGTGCTTTCGCATTCCACCGCCGGACTGATGGAGGCAACGCCGAAGACCTTGGATATTTCCTTGATTATCTGCTGCTTATCCAGTACGCCATCTGCCCGCACGAAGATCAGCCCTTCGTGACGTTTGACGCTGACGCCGTCGAATTTTTTCAAAAGCTTCTTGATACGCTCCACCAGCATACGCTCAAAATACGGTTTGTTCATGCCCTTCAGCGCCACTTCGCCGCATCTGACAATAAAAATATGCTCTCTGTTGGTTTCTTTTTTTTGGGTTTCTTCTCTGTTCACGGTACATTCTCCTGTTATTTATCTGAAGCTGCCCAGCTTCCTGAATTTCCTGACCGCAGCCGTTACTCTGTCGATGACCATCTCCATCTCTTCCCGCCGGTTCATCCGCCCCAGGCTGAACCGCAGCGTGCTTTCGATTTCCTTGTGGTCCAGTCCCATGGCCGCCAGCACATAGCTGTCTCCCTTTTTATTGGATGAACATGCCGATCCTGTGGAAACGTAGATCTCGTCCTGTTCCAGCGTGTGAAGCAGCACCTCTCCCCGCGTCCCCAGAAACGATACGTTCAGCAGCGATCCGCAGCACATGCCTTCATCCTCTCCCGCTTCCTCGGGGCTGTTGATGATGATGTCTTCGATATTTGCCTTCAGACCTTCCAGCAGTTCCCGGCGCATATCCGCCATTTCCTTCATGGCTTTATTGCGTCCTGTCATGGAAAGGCAAGCGGCTTCTCCCAGCCCGGCGATAGCGGGGACGTTCTGGGTCCCGGATCGCTTGCCATCCTCCTGCCCTCCGCCTTCAAACAGGGGTGGCAGGTTTATACCTTCTCTCATGTAAAGGGCTCCGCTTCCTTTAGGTCCGTGGATCTTGTGTCCGCTGAGGGATATCAGGTCCGCCTCCGTCGGCACGTCCAGCTTCCCGAAGCTCTGTACAGCGTCGCAGTGAAAAAGGCCGGGAGCCTTCTTTTTTTTCATGATTCTTTTGACCTGAGACACAGGCATGATGGTCCCCACTTCGTTGTTGACCTGCATAATGGATACCAATATGGTATTCTCGTCGATGGCGTCCTCCAGCTGCTGCATGTCAAGCCTGCACTTGCTGTCAACGCCCACGTATACAACTTCGAAGCCTTCTCTTTCCAACCTTTTGCAGCACTCCAACACCGCCGGATGCTCCACGGCGGTTGTGACGATCCTGTTTCCCCTTCGCTTCATGGCGCGCGCCGTACCGAAGATCGCCATGTTGTCGGCTTCGGTGCCGCCCGAGGTGAAGCAGATTCTGCCCTTTGCCGTTCCCAGAGCGTCTTCCACCTGTTTTCTGGCTCTTTTGATCGCCTTCTCGCTGTCCACTCCCAGCTGATAAAGCGAAGAGGGATTCCCGAAGGAATCCTCCATGTATCGCAGCATGACCTCAGTCACACTAGGGTGCTGTTTCGTTGTCCCACTGTTATCCAGATATATCATATACTCCACTTTCGTTCTCAATGAAAAGGCGGATTTACATCCGCCTGATTTTTTTATTTCGCATAGTCGATGGCTCGCGTTTCTCTCACCACATTGACCTTAATCTGTCCCGGATATTCCAGCTCCGATTCGATCTTCTTGGAGATGTCTCTCGCCAGAAGTGCGATAGCATCATCGCTGACCTCATCCGGCTTGGCGATGATCCTAATCTCTCTGCCTGCCTGGATCGCAAATGATCTCTCTACGCCGTCTGTAGTATTGGCGATCTCTTCCAACTTCTGCAGACGCTTGATGTAGGACTCCAGCGTCTCACGCCTTGCTCCCGGCCTTGCTGCCGAAAGTGCATCTGCCGCAGCGATCAGCACTGCTTCAGCCGATTTTGGCTCGTAGTCTCCGTGGTGGGCAGCCATTCCGTTGATAACGGCTTCGGACTCCTTGAACTTCTTCAGGACCTCCATACCGATATCCACATGTGTTCCTTCTCTTTCGTGGTCGAGAGCCTTGCCTATGTCATGCAGCAATCCTGCTCTCTTTGCCAGCGTCACATCCAGCCCCAGCTCTCCTGCCATAAGTCCCGACAGATGTGCCACCTCTACGGAATGCTTCAATACGTTTTGTCCGTAGGAAGTTCTGTATTTCAGTCGTCCCAAAAGCTTTATCAGCTCCGGATGGAGATTGTGTATGCCAACCTCGAAGGTTGCCTGCTCGCCTTCTTCCTTGATGATGGCGTTGACTTCCCTCTCGGATTTCTGGACCATCTCTTCGATCCTGGCAGGATGGATCCTGCCGTCCACGATCAACTTCTCAAGCGACAGCCTCGCCACTTCTCTTCTCACCGGATCGAATCCGGAGAGAATAACTGCTTCCGGCGTATCGTCGATGATAAGATCTATTCCCGTCAAGGTCTCGATGGCCCTGATGTTCCTGCCTTCTCGTCCGATGATACGTCCCTTCATCTCATCGTTCGGAAGCGGTACCACGGAAACCGTGGATTCTGCCACATGGTCGGCAGCACATCTCTGGATGGCTCCCGTAATGATTTCCTTAGCTTTCTTATCGGCGTCTTCCTTCGCCTTGCTCTCTATTTCCTTATACAGCGTAGCTGCATCGTTTCTCGCTTCCTTCTCCACCTTCTGCAGGATTATTTCCCTCGCCTGCTCAACGGAATAGCCGGAAATCTTCTCCAGCTCTTCAAGCTGTCTTTGCAGCATCTTGTCCATTTCCTGCTGCTTATTTGTGATATTTTTTTCTTTGTTTGTTATGCTTTCTTCTTTTTTCTCAATATTTTCAAGTTTTCTATCTATGGATTCTTCCTTCTGGATCAGTCTCCTCTCGGATTTCTGTATCTCGTTCCTTCGTTCCCTTATTTCCTTTTCCAGGTCGCTTCTCTGCTTATGGGCCTCCTCTTTCGCTTCCAGCACCATCTCTTTCTTCACAGTCTCGGCTCTGTTCTCGGCATCGAGGATCAGATTTTTTGCTTTCTGCTCCGCATTTCCGATGGTCTTTTCGCCGATTGATTTTCTCAGTATATATCCAACCAACAGCCCGATCACTAGCGCTGCCAGTCCAACAACAACCGGTATAACAACTTCTGCCATATCGTTGCTCCTCCTTTTCTTCAGTTTTCAATTTTCGATTTTTTTGGTTCCAAATTCTATACTTAAATAAAAGTCACTTGTAAATATCAAATCATCACCGGGTCGGTAATAATATTTAGTTAAAAGCACACACTAAGATTATAGACTTTTTTGGCTAATTAGTCAAGGAAATGGGAGTAGCAAACATGGACAAATTTTCACATCTTTTAATACAGTGTAACCATAAAATACTCGCGGTTTCCCTGGCTTTGTCGCTGACAGGCATCACCGGCCTGGTCAGCATCGGTCACAGTAACGGAACCTTCCTTTCCAGGGAAGTTTTAATACAATCTGCAGCCCTGCTGTTGGGAATGGCGGCAGCAGCTATCATTCTCATGCTGGGCTACAGATGCTTTATGGGCCTGGAAGCTTATCTATATATCTTCAGCATCGTGCTGCTGCTTTCCGTATATATTCCCGGACTGGGAACATCCTTTTACGGCTCCCGTTCCTGGATAGACCTGGGAATAACCACATTCCAGCCATCGGAGCCGGTGAAGATCACCTTCATACTGCTTATGGCATCCTATCTGGCGAGAAACAGAGAATCCTTATCCTCCCCGAAAGGGATTTTTTTTACGGCTCTGTACGCCTGTCCCTTTATACTCATCGTCGCCAAGGAGGACTTCGGCAGCGGCTGTGTCTTCTGCGTCATCTGGATCTTTATGGTGTTCTGCTCCGGCTTGAATCTGAAGATCATAGGCAGGGTAGCTCTCGTCTTCTGCCTGCTGATCCCCTTGTTCTACTTCTTTCTGGCAGGATACCAGAAGGAAAGGATAGACGCTTTCCTCAATCCGGAAAATCTGGACCTGCCGGGAAACTACCAGGTCTGGAACTCCAAGGTCGCCATAGGCTCAGGCGGCTTCTGGGGCAAAGGACTTTTTCAGGGCACACAAAAATCACTGGGATTTCTCCCGGTGCCGGAATCGGATTTTATTTTTTCATCCATAGTAGAAGAGCTGGGGTTTATCGGAGGCATTGTGATCATCCTGCTGTTCGCCTTGTTTCTATACAGCAGCCTGAAGGTGACAAAGTATGCCAAGGACTTGTGGGGCACGCTGATCGGCGCCGGTCTTGTGGGCATGTTCTTCTTTCAGGCATTTGAGAACATCGCCATGACCATGGGGCTCATGCCTGTCACCGGCATCACCCTGCCCTTCATGAGCTACGGAGGATCATCCATGCTTGCCTCCATGATGGGCGTGGGTCTGCTGCTCAGCATCAGCACCCGGCAAAAAGTGTGAGACCGATGTCTCACAGGCAAGGTGCCAAAAGCCCTGCCCTTTCCATGGTCCCGGTCTACATCTGAAGTATCCTGCTGAGGATCTCCCGGAAGTTCTTCTCGATATAGGTCCCTTTCTTGCATATGATAGGTATGCCTTTGTTGGTGGAGATGTGGATGTTGTCGTCGTCCTGTATCACGCCCACGATGGGACCTTTGAAGATGGATGAAATAGTCGCCAGATCGGGAACCAGACCTGCACGCATCAGATCACCCTTGACCTTATTGACTACGAAGCAGGTATTGAACATGCCGCGCTCCATCAGATACCTCTCCGTCACATCCGCATCACGAAGAGCTGCCACCTCAGGCTCCGTGACCAGCACAGCCACGTCAGCAGGCGCAACCGCCACGTCCAGCACCTCGCCGATGCCGGCAGGACAGTCTATGATGATATAGTCAAAGTACTTTCCCAGCTTCTCACACAGGACCTTGGAGTGGAGGGGTGTGATATCCCGGTCGTCCCGCTTGGGTGATGCCGCCATAAAAAACAGATTCTGAAATCCGCCTACCCTGATCATGGCCTGCTTGATGCGGCAGACGCCGGACAGCACGTCCATGATATTGTAGACCACCCTGTTCTCCATGCCCAGGTACAGATCCATGTTTCTCAGCCCCAGATCCATATCCAGCATCATGACCCGATTGCCTTCCTGTGAGAGCATGGCTCCCATATTCACGGCGAACATGGTCTTTCCCGTACCACCTTTACCCGATGAAACTAAAATGACTTTTCCCATCCTGAAATTTCTCCATATTTTCCTATGATTTCTCTCGCTACAGGGGCAGCATTGGAAGATGTCTTCCCCTGTACCAGCATGACAGCCACTGCGATCTGCGGGTCCTCCGCCGGAGCCAAAGCCACCGTCCACGCAAAGCTGTCGTATTTTTCTTTGTATCTGTCTATGTCGTCTGTCGTAATGTCCCGGCTGCTGAGATTGATCACCGCCCTGCGAAGAGCGCTGTCCTCCTCTTTGTAAAGATCGGGGTATGCGGTCATCAGCCGCTCCGCTTCCCGCTCCATTTCAGAAAAGGATACTCCCGGTGCAATAAGGTGCAGATGCCTTCTCAGGTATTCCCGTTCATCCTCCGCAGATATGCTTCCCGATCTCTGGGCAGTTCCCGTTTTGGCTGCAACGTCATATGGAAAGGATGAAAAGGCGCCGTAAAGAGACCCTCTCCGATCCTTGGTAACAGCCGTCATGGCATCTACGATGTACTCGTAGTCTTTCTCCGTATTTGATGCTGCTTTTGCCGACCCTGCAGTCTTGTCGCCGCCCCCTTGGGAGCCCTGCTCATTTGAAAGAATGGAGACCCGGTTTCTGGTCCCGCCGTTTCCCAGAGTCGCCATATAATTGGCCATCTGCAGCGTAGTATAGGCGTTATCACCCTGACCGATGGAAATGTTGAAGGTATCTCCCAGAGTCCAGCCCATCTGACTGAAATACGTATCCCGGCAAACCCGCGCCAGTTCTTCTGCCCGTTCCGGTCTGACCAGCTTGTCCCTTTTTAGTTTGCCTATAATTTCTTTTAAAGTCAAGTCTTTCTCGGACCAATTCACGATTTTTTCAATTTTTTCTCTGAGGGCTTTCCTATCCTGCAGCAGCTCCTCCTCAAAATAGACTTCCTGCTCTGCCAGCAAATGATTTCTCAAGCTGTTTTGGAGCCCTTTGTTTTTCAGCTGTTCCGTGGGCAGTGAGCCTGCCCGCTCGGCGATTTCTATGCCCGTCTTCTCGCCAAGCCCCAGCTGTGAAGCTTCCTCCAGGATAACTGCATTGCTCATCTTCTTATCATACCCTAAAGTCGTCCCCGATGCAAAGTCTTTTCCTGCGGCAATGTCAAAGAAATAGTAGTTGCAGGAAACGGCAATGGCGTCCTTCAGGTTCAGATAGCCGTGCTTCTCCTCCTTCTCGTTCCACAGAAAGCAGCCGTAGGTCCTGCCCCCAAGGGATATATATCCGTCGTCGTATAAGTATCTATCCCTGTCCAGCCCGCAGCTCAGCGCCGCCAGCGCCGTTACCGGCTTAAATGTAGAGCCTGGCTGTATGGCGCTCATGGTCGCCACATTATAGAGAGGCGACGGGCTCAAGGGGTCATCGGGGTTTTCACTCTGAAGGGCTGCCCATTTTTCCCGGGATATGGAAACGGCAAAATCGTTGGGGTCGAAGTCGGGATAGCTTGCCATTGCCAGCACTTCTCCTGTCTTAACATCCAAGGCAACGGCTGCACCCACCGCCGCATTTTTGGCATAGGTCATCCTGTAGTCGCCGTACTGACTTGCAAAGGTCCCGCCTGCTGCTGCCTGTTTTATAGCCTGCTCCAGCGCATCTTCGGTTGTCTTCTGAAGCTCCAGATCCAGGCTAAGGCGTACATCCTCGCCCTTGACCGCACTGCTCTTTTGCAGCAGCTTCGTCACGTTCCCCGTGGAGTCCACCTGAAAGTCGCTGATGGCATCGGTGCCCTTAAGCGTATCTTCGCACAGCTTTTCGATACCGTCCTTGCCGATGAGGGCATCCCGGCGGTAGCCTTTCTCGTCCACGTATTCAGACTCTTCATCGGCTGATACCCTGCCAAGATACCCGATGACGTGGGACGCCAGGGCTCCTTCCGGATATTCCCGCACGTAGTTGACCGACACCTGGACGCCCGGATAATCTTTTCCTTCAATGACCTCAGCCGTATCAGAGGAAATGTCCTCTGCCAGAACCACCGACATATATGAGCTGTAGCCCTTTTCCCAGAGGATAGACTTGACTTCCTCCCGGGTGGTGGTGATGTCCTCTCCCTGTTCCTTCAGCACCTCCTCTACCGCTGCGGCAGATTCCAGCGCCACCTCCCTGCTCAGATCCACCCTGCTGATGTTGACGGAGTAAACTGCCCTGCTGGTGGCGATGACCTGCCCGTTTCTGTCCAGGATATCGCCTCTGGGCGCCGTTTCGTAGACTGCCCGCAGTGACACATCATCTGCATATGATTGCCATTTGTCGTGCTCCGTCACCGTCAGCATGAAGAGCCTTGCTGCCAGCAGCAATCCCATTGCCCCCACAAAGCAGGCGATGATCATGTGCTTTGACTTACGGCGTTTTTCGTATTTTTCCTTCCCCTCTTTCACTATATATAGCCCTTTGCTTTCATGCTGATGTATTCTCCGTCCCCGATAACAATGTGATCCAGCACCGGTATCCCCAGCAGCTGCCCTGCCTGCATCAGACGTTTGGTGGTGCTGATGTCCGCCTCGCTGGGCGTGGGATCTCCCGATGGATGATTATGTATGAAAACCACCGAACCGGCGCTCCTTCGCACCGCATCCACAAACACCTCCCTGGGATGGGTGGTGCTGGAGCAAAGATCTCCCACCGACACCTTGTTTTCCTCGATGATCTCCCCCTTGGCATTGATCAGAAGGCTTACGAAATGCTCCTTCTTGTAATACCGCATCCGCTCCATGAAAAGCTCCGCTATGTCCGATGCGCTGGTGATGGCCGGGTTTTCCGAAACATTGCGCCCTGCCAGCCGCTTCCCCAGCTCCACGGCTGCCAGAAGCTCACAGGCTTTAGCAGGTCCGATGCCCTTGATGCAGCTTAATTCCTCGGGACGGCACTCCGCCAGAAATCCGATGCCTCTGCTGTCTACGGTCATCAGCTCGATGGCCAGCTCCAGTGCGGATTTTTCTTTAGTCCCGCTTCCTATGAGGATCGCCAGTATCTCTGCTGTGGAAAGGCTTTCCTTGCCCACCCTCAACAGCTTTTCTCTCGGCCGCTCATGCTGCGGCAATTGTCTCATGTTCATTTTACCCCTTTTTCCTTTCTAATATTTACTCGCAACGAATTACCATTAACTGTAAATAGTTTACCATAAATTTACAAATTGTCCAGTACTTTTTATCCTTCTTGCTAAATATTTTTCCTGCGGGCAGACATACTAATATAGAACGCTAATTTTAAGTTTTCAGGAGGTATTGTTATGGATATCAACAAAAGCATCAAGTGTGTGGTAGAAAGTTGTCAGCATCATGCTGATACGGCGGATTACTGTTCTCTGGACTGTATCACCGTCGGCACACATGAGTGTAACCCAACCGTGGATCAGTGCACGGATTGTCTGTCTTTTGAAAAGAAATAGGACCATGCTCTTTTCCTAGGGTCAGGCACTTCCCCTCTGATTTTTGCATATAGTAAAAATCAATAGAGGGGGATACATAGAATGAGTGTTTCATTTCCGAAACCACTGACTGAAAAAGAAGAGAAGTACTACATTGCCCTTTATGAAAAAGGAGATGAAGAAGCCAGAAAGATACTGATCGAACGAAACCTGCGCCTTGTCGCCCACGTAGCAAAAAAATATACCACGGGCGTCCAGACCATGGACGATTATATTTCCATCGGAACCATAGGATTGATAAAGGCGGTCAACACCTATAAAAGCGGCAGAGCTACCAAACTTGCCACATATGCCGCCAAATGCATAGAAAATGAAATTCTTATGAGCATCAGAGCCAACAAGAAGAACATGTCCGAGGTCTCCATCAGCTCTCCCATCGGCACAGATAAAGATGGCAACGAAATCAGCCTCAACGATATCCTGGGCACCAGTCCCGACGCCATAGTAGACGACCTGGACCTGAAGATCCAGATACAGCACATGATCTCGGCTCTCAACGCAGCGCTGACCGACCGGGAAAAGAAGGTCCTGATCCATCGCTACGGCATCCTGGGACACTTTCCCAAAACTCAAAGAGAGGTTGCGGGGCTCCTCGGCATCAGCAGGTCCTATGTGAGCCGCATCGAAAAAAAAGCGCTCCAAAAGCTGTGCCAACAGCTGTCACATCCGTAATGCCGATGCTCTAAAGCGTCGGTTTTTGGGCGTCTGACCTATGCCAAAGTCCGATTGCTCTGCCAACCTACGCCAGCGTCGGCTTGCTGTAGCTGCCGGATTCTTTCAAATAGGCGACTATTTTCTCAAATACACCGCCTGCTCCGTTTCCCCCGGAGCTGCCGTCCTCCATAAAAACGGTGATGGTATATTCAGGCTCCTCGGAGGGCGTGTATCCGGTGATCCAGCCGTGGGTCGCCATCTCGCCGTCCTGTACATATTCCGCCGTTCCCGTCTTGACCGCCGCTTCCGGCATGTCATCCTGACCCGTCAGCTCAAGCGTTCGAGCCGTTCCCATCTTGACCGTTCCTTCCATCATGCTGCCGATGGTTTTAGCTGTGTTGCCGGATATGACCTGCTCCTCTGCCACTTCGTCTTCCATAAGAATATGGACGCCCCTGTCGATGCCTCCGGCTGCGATGATATTGGTCATGCGTGCGATCTGGATGGGCGTCACCAGAGTTTCTCCCTGCCCTATGGAAAGGTTCCCGATGGCGGCTCCCTGACGCTCCGCCTTGGTCATCAGATGTCCCGCCTTTTCCTGGGGATATCCCTTCAAGGTCTTTTCCCCCAGATGGAATTTTTCTGCCATATGGATAATGGCGTCGGAGCCTATCTCCTGACCAAGCTGTATGAAGAAGCTGTTGCAGGAATCGGCGAATGCCGTTTCAAAATCTATGCTGCCGTGCCCTTCTTCGCCACCCGTCTCACATCCGATGGATAATCCGCCCACCTGTGTTTCTCCGGTGCAGGTATATGTCTTGCTTTCATCGACGCCCTTTTCCAGCGCAGCTGCCGCTACGATTATCTTAAAGACGGAGCCGGGCGCATACTCCCCCTGGGTCGCCTTGTTTATCAGCTGATCCCCGTCTGCCTCCAGATAACTGCTGACATCGTTGGGATCAAATGCGGGAGTACACGCCATTGCCATTATGCCGCCGCTACGTGAATCCAGGACCACCACGGCACAGTCCTTGCCCTCTTCTTCTATGATCTCCTCCACCGCCCCCTGCAGCTCTTTACCCACCGTGGTGTTGATGCCCTCCTTTACATAGGAGTCCCCGGTACTGTCTTCGGTGATGAGAAGCCCGCGCCCCGGCAGTATGTTGCCCTTTACATCCGCTACCGCATAGATGTTCCTGTTGAGCACCGACAGCTCTTCGTCGAACATGAGCTCCAGGCCTGAGGCTCCTGAAGAATCCCTTTGATTCACGTAACCGATCAGATGGGCAGCCGTCTGGTCTTCGCCGTACCTTGCCGATGCCTGCAATATGTAGGCATGGTATTTTTCGATCAGCTTCTTCCCCATGTTCTTGTCGTAGCTTTCCGAAGAATAGACGTAGTAGCCTTCGTTATCGCTGCTGACCTCCCGTGCGCCTGTCTCTTTCAAAAGCTTTGCCGTCTGGTAGTCGAAGTTTTCCTCTTTGATTATATACACGTACTGTTTTTTGTCCGCCACCAGAGCCGACCCGGTCCTGTCGTAGATGATGCCGCGAGTATTGCTGCCCTCCAGAGAAATCAAAGACTGGGCTCTCGTTGCCTCTGCCAGCTCTGTACCTCCAACCAGCTGGATATACGCCAGGCGGCAGATCAGCAGAGCCATCAAAACGATCCCGATGATGGCGGTCTTCTTCAAATTTTTCGTCATGGATTCCATAAAAAAACTCCTTTGCACATATGTTTCCCCTGCAAAGGAGCCTTTATACTGTTTCAGATCCTTATTTCCTATTTAAGGCTGTGCATGAACAATCCGCTTCCCAGCTTCGGTTCAAACCATGTGGATTTCGGCGGCATGACCATATCGTTGTCGGCTACACGCAGCAGATCCTCCACGTCCACAGGATATACGGCAAACGCCACCTTCATGTCGTCATCAGCCCGCTTCTTCAGCTCCTCTAAGCCTCTGATCCCGCCTACGAAATCGATCCTCTTATCTGTACGCGGATCCTCGATACCAAGTATGGGGCTGAGCACATTGTTTTGTAGGATCGCCACGTCGAGAGAATCTATCACGTGATCCGGAACGATCTGTTCCTGTGCCTCCAGCTTGTACCACTTGCCTTCAAGATACATGGCGAAGATATGCTTGCCTTCAGGATGATATATCTCAGTTCCCATGTCCGTCACGGTGAAGCCTGCCTGCCGGATCTTATCCGGAAATTCCTCAGGGCTGTTGCCGTTAAGATCCTTCACCACTCTGTTGTAGTCGAAGATTTTCAGATCGTTGTCCGGGAAAATTACAGCCATGAAGAAGTTGAACTCTTCCTGTCCGGTGTAATCGGGATTTTCTTCTCTCCGCTTCAGTCCCACCTTGCAGGCGGATGCGCTCCTGTGATGTCCGTCGGCGATGTACAATGCCGGGATCTGCTCAAACAATTCGCTTAGATTGTCCGTTGTGTCCTTCTCTTTGATGACCCACAGGGTATGTCTGATGCCGTCCTCGGAAGTCAGGTCGTAGACCGGCTCATGGGACGATGCGAAGCCCTCTACTAAAGTTCTGATCCTCTTATCGTCTCTGTATGTGAGAAATACAGGCTCCGTGTTGGCGTCGCATACGTCGAAGTGATTGATCCTGTCTTTTTCCTTCTCAACTCTGGTGAATTCATGCTTCTTGATGGTGTTGTTCTGATATTCGTCTACGGCAACGCAGCCGACGATGCCCGTCTGCACCCGTCCGTCCATCACCTGCCGGTAGATGTAAAGGGCAGGTCCTTCTTCCTGTAGGAAAACGCCGTCTGCCAGGTATCCGGCGATGTTCGCCTTTGCCTTCTCGTAAACCGATCTGTCGTATGGATCCTCCTGCTGAGGCAGGTCGATTTCAGATCTGCATATGTGGAGGAAGCTGTATGGATTGCCTTCCGCCATTGCGGCAGCTTCCTTTCTGTTCATCACATCGTAGGGAAGGGAAATCACCTTCTCCGCATACTTTTTTTCCGGTCTGATCGCTCTGAAAGGTCTTACTGTTGCCATTATCTTATCTCCTTTAACACATTTGCCGTAACTTCCTCTATGGTGAGCCCCGTAGTATCCAGCTCTATGGCGTCCTCCGCTTTTCGCAGCGGATTCAGCTTCCTGTTGGTATCGTTGTAGTCCCGTTGCTTGATATCCGCGAGGACTTCCTCAAAGGAAATGGTCTCTCCCTTTTCCAGCAGCTCCTTATGACGTCTCGATGCCCGTTCCTCCGCCGAGGCGGTAAGGAAGAATTTATATTCCGCATCCTTCAATACGTTGGTGCCGATGTCCCTGCCATCCATGATGACGCTCTTCCTGGTACCCATTTCCCTCTGGATATCCACTAATTTGCTGCGGACCTCCGGAAGCGCAGAACACGCCGAAGCCATTTTGGAAATCTCCGAGGTCCTGATCTTATCGTTGACCACCTGCCCGTCCAGAATGATATCTCCCTTGACAAAGTCGATGGTGGTCTCCTCCAGCATCCTCAACAAGGCATCTCGGTCGTCCACGCCGATGCCTCGCTGTTTCATTTTATACCCGACGGCTCTGTACATGGCTCCCGTATCGATATAATCGATACGAAGCTCCGATGCTACGCCCTTGGCGATGGTGCTCTTGCCCGCACCGCTCGGCCCGTCGATGGCGATTCTAAAAATCTCTTTCATCGTTCTTCCTTCATCTGTCAGTTTTATGTTAGCTGTTGTTTTTCTTGGTGATCAGAAGCTTCTCGATCTCTGCAACAAAAGTATTGATGTCGGTAAACTGCCGATACACCGATGCGAATCTGACGTATGCCACTTCGTCCAGCTCTCTGAGCCTTTCCATGACGAGCTCCCCGATAAAGGTGCTCTCCACTTCCTTCTCCATCATGTTGTTGAGACCTCGCTCGATCTCCTCCACGATTTTCTCCATCTTGGCGATGGGAACGGGACGCTTCTCACAGGCTCTGATGATCCCGTTGAGCAGCTTGTTTCTGTCGAAGGCTTCTCGCCTCCCATCCTTCTTGATGACCATGAGGATCATTTCCTCCACCTTCTCGTAGGTGGTGAACCGTCTCCCGCATGCCTCGCATTCCCGACGTCGTCTTATAGCATGTCCATCTTCAGTATGTCTTGAATCAATTACTTTGCTGTCTTCGTTTTCACAATAAGGGCATTTCATCTCATGACCTCCTCATACAAGTGCAGAACCAACATACTCTGATTTTACTACATATTGTGGCATTTGCCAAGTTTTTTCACTCTATGATGGGCGGCACGTCCACCAGGATCACGTCTTCTCCCACTGTTTTCACGTGCTTCCATTTTATCACGTAGTCGTTTGTGTCCTTGCCGAACAGCTTCATAAAGCTCTTGTCTCCCGGCAGAACGATCCCGTCGATCCTTCCCTCCTTCAGGTTTATCTCAACGTCACAGACGAATCCCATGCTCTTGCCGTCGTAGATGTTTATCACCTCTTTGTTTCTGATGTCCTCCGTATTAAGCATAACTGCTCCCCCTTTTCTTTGCGTTTTTAAACCGTGGGAGAAGGAACCTTTGATTCCGCCATCCCCGTTTTGATCGATGTAAGAAAAAAGCCCGTCCCGGTTTGGCTCTGCGGGGCGGGCTCCCTTCACAAAAAAAGTATATGCCGGGGTCCTGTCTGCTATGCTATTTTTCTATCCATATATTATCTTTTCTTGTCTCTCCTTTGATTCATGCGCTGCTACTTGTAGTGAAGCAGTCTGTGGGCATTATCACCCTTGAGCAGACTGCCGTACAGCCCTTCCGTCACCGGATTTCCGGCGGAGGTACGGACGTTGGACATCCTATCGCTTTCGTACATACCGGCAGACCGCTCTTCTCTTGCCCTTTCCACTACGAAAGGCTGTCCTGCGCCGGCGATACATCCGCCCTTGCACGCCATGACTTCGATGAAATCATAGCTTGCTTCTCCCGACTTCACCGATTGTATCAGCTGCTCTGCATTTTTCAAACCGCTGACGATAGCTATGGAAAGCTCCCTTTCTCCGTAAGGTATCTTCACTTCCTTGACGCCTTCCAGTCCCCGCACACCGGTAAATGCGATTTCTTCTACGTCCGCTCTATCCTCCGCTGCGATGGAGCGTATAACCGCCTCCGTAACACCGCCTGTAACGCCGAAGATGACGCCGGCGCCGCTGGCGATGCCGAAAGGCATATCGATAGCCTCCGGAAGCAGGTCGTCAAATCTCAACCCCATTTCCCTGATCATTGCCGCCAGCTCCTGGGTAGTTATGGAAAGGTCCACCGCCGGCTCTTCTTCAAAGTACAGATCTTCTCTCTGCACTTCGTATTTCTTCGCCGTGCACGGCATGATGGCTATGACTCTCGTCTTCTTGTTCTTTTTCTTTCCTTCCTGCTGCTTCGCCCGTTCCTTCAAGACAGAGCCGAACATCTCCATAGGCGATTTACAGCTGGAAAGGTTCTCTTTAAGATCGGGATGGAAAATCTCCGCATACCGCACCCAGGCAGGACAGCAGGAGGTAAACAGCGGCAGCTTTTCGCCCGCCTCGATCCTCTTCAGCAGTTCTCTGCCCTCTTCGATCACCGTCAGATCGGCGCCGGTGGCCGTATCGTACACTTCGTCAAATCCCATCTTCCTCAGAGCAGCGACGATCTTGCCCATCACGTTTGTTCCCTTCGGCAGATCGAACTCGTCGCCCAGAGCCACACGGACAGCCGGAGCGATCTGGGCCTGGACGATGGTATCCTCGTCGTAGATCATTTCCCACAGCTCCTGCACGTTGCTCTTGATGGTGATGGCAGCAGTCGGACATACGGCAGCACACTGCCCGCAGCCTACGCAGTTGGATTCAGCAAGGGGCATGTTGAATGCCGCCTCTACTCCCATGCCGGAGCCTCTTCCCACGAAGTCGATGGCACCGATGTTCTGGATCTCATCGCACATTCGCACGCAGTCTCCGCAGAGGATGCACTTGTCAGGATGTCGGATGATGGCAGGAGATGATGTGTCCTTGATTCCATCCATACTGTAGGATTCAAAGCGCACTTCTTCGATGCCGAATCGCTTGGCCAGTTCGCTAAGCTGGCAGTTTTCCCGCTTTTCACAGATGGTACAATCTCTGTTATGATCCGCCAGCATCAACTCCAAAATCATCTTTCTGTATTCCTGAAGACGCGGCGTATTGGTTCTGATATCCATACCAGCCCGCGGAGGGGTGGAACAGGATGCCATGATCTCACCTCGTTTATCCTCCACGATACACAT